>QMZS01000012.1 GCA_003663295.1 Candidatus Aenigmatarchaeota archaeon
ATTAATCAGCAATTTCAAGAAGATGAAGAAAATGATGAAAAAAATGAACCCTGGTAAAATGAAGAAATTTAGGGGAATGGGGGATGTTGCAAAGATGTTTGGTGGATAGATTAAGAGACTTATTCATATTTTTGGTTTAATAAACTATTAAAGAATGTAATCTTTCAAATGCTTGTTTATTGTTTTCCCATTTTAACAGGTTTAATGCTTCTTCAAAATCAACCCATTTAAATTCTTCGTGCTCGATACAAATATTATTGTCAATTGAAATAACAGTTTCAGGATGAACCTCAAACCCATAAACATATTCTTTGATAGCTGGAATTGGTTTGCCTGTTAAATAATGTTTATTTATCTCGAAAGTAAATATTTCTTCCAGCACTCTAATAATATCTTTTTTTGAAATATTTGTTTCTTCTAAAAGTTCGCGATAAGCTCCATCTAGTTTTGAGTTATCTTCTTTTTCCAGTCCTCCGCAAACAGGCTGCCAAAAACCGCCTTTCTCGGATATTCTCTTAAGCAATAGAAATTCTAAATTATTCTGGGTTTTCCTGAACACTATGCATTCAAGTTGAACTTTTCTCATAAAAATTTTATTAAATAATATTATAAGATTTAAACAAATTAAATTCGTATTCAAATTCTTCTTTTGATTTTGATCTATGAATTGCATTTTTCAAAATTAATAACCCACTTTTCGTTGAGTCTACCCCTCCCCCATATTTATATCTTAAAGTATTTTTTGCACAAATTCGGGGATCTGAATATTTACCAACAAATTCAAAAAAATACTTAATTACCGATTCTCCCTGTATAATTCCAAGTTCACAAGGTGCTTCTAACATATACTCAAGAAGAGCTGGATAATGAGATTTACCTAAGTCCATAGGATATAATTTATCTATAAGTTCTAAATCAAAATCCAATAGAGTTGTTTGTATTATTTCAAAATAAACAGAAATATCTTCTTTAATTTTCTCTCTATTGAAATAACCATCTGGTTTAATAACAAACATAGTTTTTTCTTTCATTTTACTTGATACAATAAGGGTTCTTATTATTTAGGGTTTTTTCTCTATAGAATTCCATTTCCATACTTGCTCCTGGACATCTTACATTTTTTTCTGAACAATTAAGACACTTTTTTTGTAACTCTGAACTAATTTTTCTAAATTTTCGTAATTCAGGTGAATTTCTCCAAACATCCAAAACAGTGTAATTTTCTTCTTTAATATTTCCTAAATAAAAATCTGGTCTCAAATAAGGTGTATACCCTCCAGGCCAAATAGCTCCGTCAGATAATAAATTAAATCTTGTAAAACCATCAGGACCCCCCATTTGTAAATTGACATTTGAACTCAAAGTAGAATCTACTGAATTATTTTGCATTACTTTTGAACCATGTAAAATATTTACCTGAGGATAATTTGGTTTAAAACCTTCAATTCTTTTGTCGAATGCATAAAGTTCTTCATAAGAACTAGCTTGATCTAAAACTTCTAATGCTCTCCCAGTAGGTCTCATATAAAAAAAGTTTATTTCTTCAACAAATTTCCCTGCTAGACTTAATATATCCTCTAGAGAGGCATCAGATCCTTTAGTCAAAATAGTATTAATTCTTAAATGTGCATCTTTTTCATATAATTGTTCGAGGCTTTTAATAGTTTTATCATAATTTCCATTTCCTCTTAAATAATCATGGAATTCCTTATTTCCATCAATACTTAATGTTATTTGCTCTAAATCCAAACTTGCTAATTTATCAATTGTAGTTTCAGGGTCAGAATAAACACCATTTGTGTTTAAGGATACAGCAAACCCCAAGTCTTTTGCATATTTTAATAATTCAAACCAATCATCTCGAGTCGTAACCTCACCACCACTAAATCTCATATCTAAAATATTATCATTTCTCATACCTTCTAAAACATTCTTAACCTCTTCGGTATCCAATTCATTAGGTTTGATTTTACCCGATTGATTAAAACAAGTTTTACATCTTAAATTACATCCTGAAGTTAATTCAAAATATATTCTTATTGGAGAATAGATTATCTCATTTGGTGCGTCAGATAACTCAGCAGACCATTTTTCAAAATCTTTAACAATAACATCAGAAAAATATAACTCTTTATCTAAGTCCGCTTCCGCTAAAAATTTATGTTTCATTTTAACTCTATCAAAGAGCGTATATCCAAAAGGTTCATCACGCAGAACAAATCTTTTCTTTTTCATAATATTTTTGAATTAAATTTATTAATTATTATAAAATAATTATTTATAAGATATTGAAGATGAAAAAATGGAAATTTATAATTGATTCAATGACCAAAGAGGAAAGAGAACAACCCGAGATACTAAAGAGTTCGAGAGTTGAGAGGATAGCAAAGGGAAGCGGGACAAAAGTTCAGGATGTGAATGAATTAATCAGCAATTTCAAGAAGATGAAGAAAATGATGAAAAAATGAATCCAAAGAAAATGAAGAAATTCAGGGGAATGGGGGATATTGCAAAAATATTTGGTAGTTAAAATTTTTGCAATAAATAGTAAATAATATCATTAATTATGGGAATTAAAAAAGCATTGAATGTTTTTTCGAAAAATACAAAAAAAGCTGAGGGGAAATTATCGGAACAGGAAGAAATACCTAAAAAGGACGTTTATAAGCAAGTTGAAGATTATATTGCTTAATTCAAATCTAATTGATTATCTTGGTACCAAGTATTTTGTCTGCCATGGGGTGATATTGTTTTTCCAACAAATTCTTTAAATAATTGAATTAACAATCAAAACCCAGAAATTCCAGATAAATGGCGTAACTATAAACAATAAAAACATAGCAATTAAAATTCTCAATGCTTTCCTTGAACCTGTGTATCTAAACCCGTAAAACAGCCCCACAAAAGCCCCGCCCATGTGGGCAATATGAGCAACATGAGGTGGATAGTTTGCGATAAACCCAATAATTCCATATATAAGATAACCTATCCCGATTATTCCAAGAGGCATTGGAACAAATACTTCCATTTTAATTGGTTTAATTAAAATCACTGCGGCCATTATTGAGAAAACTCCGGCTGAGGCTCCGACGCAGATTTGTGAATAAGGATAAATCAATGAGGTGAGCAAATCTCCTAAAAATGCCCCCCCAAGAAACACCAGTAAAAATCTTTTCCCTTTAATCTCTTCTTCAAGGGCAAAACCAAATATTATTAAAACAATTAGATTTGACAGCAGATGATCTAAATTTGAGTGTAAAAAGATGGAACTAAGAAGAACATAATAATCCCCAGCCATCATGTTTTCGGTGGAATACCCGTAATTGCTGAAAATCTGTTCGGAATTGGAATACCAGGCAAATAAAGTAATTATAACGCAAAGGGCTGATAAAGCAATTGTTATTCTTCTTGCCATAATTATCTAAGATTTCTATAATTCCCTTAGTTAATAATTTCAATTATTTGTATTATGTCTTATAATCATAAAGAAATAGTAAATAAACTTACAGGATTGATTCAATATGTGAGTTCCTGTTCTAAAGAACAAGACCTGGATTCTTTAACAGGTTTATTGGACGAATTGCTCAATATAGGAACAAAAATGTGTAGTGAGGGGAAATATGAAAGTGAAGAAAGTATGAGAACCGAAACCTATAAAACATTCGTATCTCTTGCAGGGCTTGCGGATGAGGATTTACCAAAGAATCCTACAATGGATTTAGTTTACAGGATATTTTCAGAGCGTGGAGTGGATATAGGAGACTATAAAATCTATAAAAACATAATGGGCGACCCAGACCTCAATTAAATCCTTATTTAAAATTAAAACAAGTATTTATATGATAATTCCTGTTAGATGTTTCACTTGCGGAAAGGTTATAGGAGACCTTTGGGCAGAGTATAAAAAGAGAATTGAGGCTGGAGAAGATTCCGCAAAAGTGCTTGACAGTTTAGGATTAGACCGATATTGTTGCAGAACTATTTTTGTGACTCATATTGATATGATTAAGGAGATTGCCCAGTTCAAAGTTTAATTAAGCCATTTTCTTTTAAAAATTTTTCATATTCAGAGTGGATTCTGTCTGTTCTGCAAATCAGTTTCTGATATCCTGAGATGTGTTTAGGTGTAATGGCTGTGATTCTTTGTCTATATATTAATAAATTTCCGATAGGAAAGATAATTGTTGGATATTGAACAGATTTTCCGCAAGCAGGAACTTCTTCCATTCCGGTATAAATTGCGGTTTTCCCGTAGATTTCCACAGCCTGACCATATTTACCGTCTTTGAAGTCTTCTAATTTATAGATTTGTTTAATTTCTTCTCTATCCGAATTATCTGAACTTTCTCTTTTCATTTAAAAAGAAATATTTAAAAAGGATAAGTAAAATATTATGAATACAAAAGCAGATTCCAAAATCAATAAATTCATGTAAACAGTCTTTTGAGATATAAATTTAATGTAATTATTTATTCTTTTTTTCTTCAGGTTTGTCTTCCTTTTTTTCTTCCCCGTCTTTCCCTTCTCCAACAGGCTCTTCTTTCTTGAAAAATTCTTCAAATTTCTTGGCACTTTCTTTAACAACTTTTAAGTTTAATTGCTCGGTTTCTTCTGAAACAATTTCTCCCCGAATGCTCTTTCTTCTTCGGACACCTCTAGTCTTAGGTTTGTACCCAACACCTTCTGATAAAAGCAGTCTTTTTCTCATAGAACCAGATACCCCTTTTTTCATAGGGAATCCCTGTTTATCGCTTCCACCTGTAATCTGCAATTCATAATTTTCAAGTTCGACAAGATTTCCATTTATTTTATCCCCGATTTTTTTCCCATAGACCATTTTTGGATCTATTTCTTTCTGAAGGCTTTTTCCGCCCCTTGAAATTACTGCTTTCATAATATTTCTAAAAATTTAATATTATTACCTTTATACATTACAAATAAAATAAAAATCCTAAAGATTTTCAAATATTGCATTTTAGTAGATTAAACCAAAAATGTAATAAAATAATGAAGGGAATGTATCCATTGATAACCTATATATTGCTTTTTGCAGTTGGTATTTCAGTGTCCGCATCTATCTATTATTTCACGGAGAACTTCGCTTTTAAGGAGAATTTAGACCTTGAGAACGCAAAAGCATACAAGTTATGCGCTTTTCTCAGGAGTCTTGAAGGAAAAGAGGGTGAATTTGAATTGGATATAGGTGATTTCCGTATAGATACCGCCCCATTAAGATTTACTGGATTTTCTTCTTATAAATGCGATTTAATTCTTGAGACCTCTGGTTATTGTTATAAGGAATGCAGGATTAAGGTTTTGGAAGATAAAATTGAATTTTCTTAAATTTATTAATCGGTAATCTCGAGAACAGGCATTTCAGTAGATTTTATAAAAATATGAGTTTTATAGCCATCTATTTTTAATTCCTTATAATCAACAAGTTCCCCGAATAAGTTTTCAGCAAAGGTTTTGATAATTTTTTTGCTTCTTTATAAAACGTTTTCATATTATCCCCTTCCAGTATTACTCCAATACTTTTTGAATAATTTTTTATTAATGTATTTTTCTGCGCAAACTTCAAACCCTTTTTTGCAATAGATTTCTATTGAGTTAAAGAGAGATCACTTTTATCTAAATTTTTAAATGATTATTGATTAATAATCTTTTGGTTGTTGACAAATTTATCCATAAATTGCAATCCCAATTACAATAAAGTATTGCGTAGGTTAACCAGACAAATGCGGTTATGAGATGCCAACTCCATGAGATTAAAGAGACTCCGCTTGCGTCTTTTTCAACTCAGATTTTTAGAAGTGGTTCGAGTTTTTGATGAATTCTTTTTCTGAGATGAAGCTGATGCAATGCTTTGCTATATAAACCCATTATTTAATTATCATTTATCTTTTCTTTAAAATTCTTTTTTAGTAAATCCTCAACACCTTTTGAATCTTCATCAATTATCAGGTTCAATAAATCCTCCGGGTCTTTAAACTTGCTTTTTTCTTTCAGCAGTTTTAGTCCGTATTCTTCTGCGCTTAATTGTTTTCTCAGTATTTCTGTTTTCTGTTTTTCAAATGTATTAAATATTTCTTTTTTGAAAACAAGGATTCCTTTTTCTTTGTATTTTTTTTCAATTATATTCAAGTCAAGTTTGCTTGTATTTTTTATCTGTATTTTAATTATCGGGTTTAATTCCTTTTCAGGCATTTTTTTGAGGAATTCTTCAACTTCATCATTTGTGTTGGCTTTTTCATAATAGAAATCCCTCTGTTTAATTTCCTTGAATTTTAATTCAGGATTGAGAATAAAATATCCTTTTCTTATTTCGGATTCTTTTTTGTTCAGTTGGGTCTGGACTGTGCTTCCGGGGAGTATTAGTTTCCCATTATTCAGTTTCACTTCATTTTTCCAGTGAATGTGCCCGTTTACAATTAAATCAAAGCCCAGAGGCAAATCAGATATTTTCATATTAACATCATCTCCGTCAGAATAAATAAAGGGTTCAATATTCTGGTGCAGCAATAAAATATTTTTTGCCCCGGGAACCGGTTCAGGATTCCATTTATTAAGAACATCTTTTGAATATTTTTCAGGAACATGGCTCATCCCATGAATCGCTATTTTTTCGCCGTTCAATTCAAACACAATTTTCTGGCAGTGAAGGTTAATCAAGAGTCCGGCTTTTTCAAGACTTTGCACCGGATTTATTAAATTTGGTCTCCGGTCGTGGTTCCCGTAAATTGAGATAAAAGGAATTCCATGAATAGCCCTCTTGTTTATTTTTTTGTCGCACTCAATAAATTTAATTTTACTTTCTTTTGTTTTCAGTTTTGCAAGAAAATGCATTGCTTCTGACAGAACTTCAAGTCTGGGAACTCTTGAATCAAATAAATCCCCCGCAAATAAAATCAAATCTGATTGTTCTTTAAGAAGTTCATCGAGAACAAAAAAGCAGTCATTTTCTCTTTCAGTATTGTATCCATAGCCAAGGTGAAAATCTGAGGTGATTGATATCATAAATTAATCTTAAAGAAATTAGAACTATATCTTTTATAATTATGAAATCAGTTTTGCAAATTAAACCTCACCAATTTAGTTTATATGACCATATTTTTTAGATAATTTACTGATTGATACAAACCAGTTGTGTCTAGATTTGCTGGAGGGTCATAAACCATTGTGCTAAGTACTAAAATACCAATAATTGTTTCTCCGGGATATTCACTGATTAATTTATTAGTCAGTTCCATAATACCGCCATATTTCTTCATTTTCATCAAATACAAACCATTAAAAGTATTTATGGGCATAAACTGCAGATTATTCAGTTATTTCTTATCAATCTTTCCAATTTCTTCAATCAGTCTTTCTTTTAATTCCTCCCCTTTATTTTCATCAGAGAAATAATCCAGTCTTGCCGCAACCATTAATTTCGCGGAGAGCAGTCTGGCAATTTTCCCACCAAGTCCTTTTTTGGCTTCCTGGATATAAATTGATTTATAGATTATCCCGTATTTTGGAATCTTGTTGGATTCTTTATCCGCAAGGTGTTTGAATAAACTTTTCTCTGCCCCGATAATCTGTATTTTTGAAGATGGCATCTTTGAAAGATTTTTTAATCCCCTTGCCTGGGAAATCAGATTTGCTGTGAGGATTGGACCAACCAAAGTTGTAAGGTTTGGGGCAATCAAATAGCTTTCTTTATGAATTCTGTTTTCCAGTTTTTCCTTTAGTTTTTTGGTGTTCTCAAGAGAAATTTTAAAACTGTCAAAACCTGATAGTATTTCTTCCCTGTTGTTCAGGACATTTATAATGTGACTTAATTCATCAAGTGTTCGCGAAGATAATATTAATTTTTCTTCCCCGGAATCAGTAGTTTTGAGTTTCAGTTTTGTGATTTCAATTCCAAAATCTCTCAGCCACTTCCCTGGATTTTTGTAAGGGGAAATTTTATCAATCTCGCAGTCAAGAATATCTGAATCCAAATTGCTTTCAAAGAATTCTTTTGCTGCGGTTTTCGGGTTTTCTGAGAATTTCTCCACAATTTTGTTGTTTTCAACAATCCCAAAAGGTGATTTTATCTTTACCATAATTTAGTTTAAAATTTGTTATTTTAGATTATTCCTGAATTGAATCATGTATTTTGAATTTATCTGTAATTTCCAGCAATTCTTCTATTTTGTTTGATTTGTAGTCTGATACCACTTTACCTAATTTTCCACTTCCCACAATTAATCCAAGATAAGCAAGCAAAGCTGCGTCAGCTCCGGTTGCAAGAGCAGGGTCACTGGTTTTCCAGCCGTAATAAGCCCCTAAACCAGAAGGTATTCCTCCTGCAATGCCGGCTATGGCTAATTTTGAGCTAATATCATTAGGAAGATTTCTTAATCTATTTTCAAGAGCACCCACATAATTTAAAAAAGCTTCTTCACCCATTTTTTTTACTTCAGGATCTTCTGCATTAATGGAAAAAGTTGTTGGGTATCTGGATTCGGCAAGAGCTCTAGAAATTTCTTCAACAGTATCATGATTTTTAAGGCAATTTTTAGCATCCAGAATAATTCTTTTTGCAAATGATTCTAAATAAATATTTGTAAGATATTTAGGGTCTTTAAGTCTCGGTGAATAAAATCTTGTGAAAGTTCCATTTTCATTAATATCCGAGGATTCATATACTTTTGAGAATTGCATCATAACATAATTTATTAAAATTATTAAATAAAAGTGGAATTTATTGGTTTAACAAACTCAAATTCATTAAGAAATAATTTTAAGAAATCTAATATTATGAGAAAAGAACTATTTCATAATGTTTACAGGAAGGATGACAAACTTTACACAAAAGGAGGGAAATTTGAAGAGTGGAATCCCCACAAGTCAAAACCAGCATCAGCAATAATGAATGGGCTGAAGAATTTTCCTGTTAAAAAAAGTATGAAAATCCTGTATCTTGGGGCGGCCCATGGAACAACAATTTCGCATTTTTCGGATATTGTTGAAAATGATGGTAGGATTTATGCAGTTGAAGTTTCTGGAAAGGTAATTGACAAACTTGTTGAGAAAGCCGGGAAAAAATCAAATATAGTTCCCCTGATTGAAGACGCAAAGTTCCCTGAAAATTACGGGTGGATTGGAAAGGTTGATTTGGTTTATGAAGATATTGCGCAGAGAGACCAGACAACAATATTAAAGAAAAACAAGGTTTTTCTGAAAAAAGGAGGGTTGGTAGCAATAGCTCTGAAAGCAAAGGCGATTGATTCAATCAGGGATGTGAAAGAGATTTACAAAGAAGCAATCAAAGAATTAAGTGAGGATTTTGAAATTATTGAGACAATTGATTTAGAGCCTTATGAACACGACCACTTGTTTATTGTTGGGAGATTGAAATAGTTAATTTTATTCATAAACCCTCATATTTTTTTAAATCATCAATTAAACTTGAAAGAAGTTCATCTCCTTTATTAATATCTTCTTTTGTTGTTAATCTTTTAGAAAACTCAGTATTTTTATCAGGTTCCAAATATTCCTGAAAAAGTTCCTTTGATTTTTCACTCGCATAATTTTCTAAGATTATATTTTCTGCTTCTGCGGTTACCGCTTGAAACCAGTTTTTCCTTACCTTATATTTTGGTTGATTTGCACTACTATGCAAAATCTCATCAGGAATTTTATTGCTATAATTATCTTTAAGGAATTCCAAAGAATTAAGATAAATTTCAATATCATAAAGAATATCCACGGTCACCATTAATTAATAGAAACCAAAATTTTAAATAAAATGAAAATCCTAAAGATTTTCAAATATTACATTTTAGTAAATTAAACCCAAAATGTAATAATCTACTTCTTTTTCTTACCAGTCCTTCTTGGAGCGATTGAACCAACTTTCTGTCCTGGAGGCGCGTTTCTCGCCACAGAGGTTGATTTACCAGGATGTGTTTTACCTCCGTAAGGGTGGTCAACAGGGTTCATCTTGCTTCCAGATGTTGTTGGGAAGTGATGTCCTCTTGATTTCATGAATCTCCATTTATTTCCGGCTTTTAGGAAAGGTTTTGTTGTTCTTGCAAAACCAGAAGGTTTGCCAATAATTGCCCTACAGTTTCCGCTTAATTTCTTCATTTTCTTTGAAGGGAATTCAACAAAACAATAATCTTTTTCATGAGATTTTATAATTGCGAAAGAACCGGAAGACTTGCAAAATTTTCCACCGTCTTTAAAAACAGATTCTATGCAATAAACTGAACTTCCATCAGGTATTTTGGATATTGGGGTGATGTTTCCAGCCATAATTTCAGCTTTTTCTGAAACTTCTATAATTTTATTAGTATATGTCCCGATTGGGGCGATAATTTGGCATCTTGTGCCATCCTCAAATTCTAAATTAGCTACAGGGGAGTTGCAACCTGATATATGCTGAATGTCCGTAACTTTGGCAGTTCCCTCTGTTTTTGGTAATTTTAACTCCACTTTTCTTTGAGCTCGGTAAGTCATGCTTCCCTTACCTCTCCTTCTTGCAATTATTCTCTTACCCATAAGCCTTTTACGAATTAAATAATTAAAAGGAACTCTTTTTAAAAAAAGTTAAATATAATTTGGTATTTAAGGGTTATTTTTTAATTAGATTCAAATTATGAAAGAAAAACCAACAATCTATCTTGCAGCAGCTTTATTCAATGGCAGAGAAGCTTATTTTAATTCCCAAATTGTGGAGCGATTGGAAAAAAGAGGTTATAACACGAATTTTCCGCAAAGAGATGGATTTGAGTTTGGTAATCTGGCAGAAGCTCTTGCGAATTATCTTAGTCCTGAACAAATAGGTCCTGCTGTGCAAAATGTTATTTATTTTCTTGATATGGGTGTTTTTGTGCCGAAGAGTGATGTGATATTGGGAAATTTAGATGAACCTCTTGATGAAGGACTTGTTGTTGAATTATCTTACGCAAAAATGATGGATAAATTTACTATTGGATTGAGGTCTGATGTGAGAACCCCTTACGGTTCTCCGGAAGATAATTTGAAAGGCATGCATTTTTTCCCGGGTTACCAGTGCGATGAATTTATTTCGCATCATATGCCATCAAAAACTCCTGAAGAAAGAGAAGAACAAATGGAATCCCTTATTGAAAAAATAGACCAAACAATTAAAGAAGCGGAGATTATTCCTAAAAAGGAGTTGCCTGATTATATAATTTCCAATCCAAATATAAATTCAATTTTGGAAGGGGCTGAATTATTGTTTCAGAGAATTCCAGAGATTCATTCGCGGGAAGGTCTCGGAGAAATTGCTTCAAGATATCTGGATTATGAAACTGAATTGGGGAAAATTGGATCTAAGATAAGATAAAAATATTGTTCAAAAGTTAATAAATATTCAATCTATAGGATGTTTCCAAAATCTTTAATTTATTCGCATCCAATTGCAAAATTAACTTTTCCATTGATTAATACATAATGGCAGCCTTTCTCAACAGTCCATTTGCTGCATTTTCCACTCGTTGCTTCCCAACCAGCACCGACACATTCTCCTTCGCATTCGTTACTGTCAGTACACAATTTACCAACATCACTTGTCAGAGGATAACATTTATTATTATCCCACCATCCATTTAAAGCAACGCATTCACATTTTTCTCTTACTTCTCCCTGCAATCCTTTACAGTTAGGTATTTTGCTTAAACAATCTTCTGGGCAATTGCAAATATTCTCGGGTTCTTTGCATATGCCATTGCCGCAGGCAGTGCAATATATTGTTTCAATACATTCTTTTTGACATTTTCCTTGTTCATCAGGAACATCACAACTAATCGCTTTCAAACCGCTGCAACAAACATAGGGCTGATCTGTAATCTGATAACTCTTGTTTTCTTTGATACAATCTTCCTCACTGACTTCAATATAGTTACATAATTTATTCACGCACGCAGGATGTCCTGGTTTACAAGTAAACGCAGCTATACACCCAATATTCCAACAAGCATTCTTAATATTTTCTTTCCACCGACTTATGAATTTTTTGTTAATTGCTATTTGCCTGCCCCCACCAGTACACCCGCAACAATCAGGTTGGGTTTCAATACAATCAGAATTTTCTTCACAAATCTTCCATTCAATTGGGATAATTAATGATTTATCCTCCTGTTGTTTTTCTTCATCATATGAGCTATAAATCCACCATACACCAATAAGAATAATTCCAATTACCAAGCCAATCATTATTTTTAAATTCATTTCAATCTTCTTCATAATCAATTAATGACTTTATTATTTATAAAAACTCGTGGCGAGTAATATTGCACATAACAAGCCATTTATGCTTTTCATTTTTTCACAAGCATATATTAACCTAAAAAATTACAAAGCCAATAAGCTCTGGGTTTATAAACTGTCTCGCTGACAAGCTCAGTTCAATACTCTCCCCCGCCGAACCAAATATTTCTTGCTTCTTCAACCTCGGTTTTATTCACATCATTTGAATCAGCTTTCCATCTTGCTATGAAGGACATTAGTTCTGGCATGTCAATTAATCCATCACTATTTGTATCTGCTTTGTGTCCACCGCCAATTGAAAAAGTAATATTCCAATCATTGTTGTTTACGTAGCCGTCAGTAGAGTTGCATCTTATGTAGAAGATATATGTGTGGCTGTTTTCCAGACTTGTGACCCGAGTTGAATGATTAGTTGAATTCGTGTTTGTAAAAGTGTCTGCCATGTCTGTGTAGTTTGTGCCTGAATTATTTGAGTAGCGGCAGGTTGCGTTAATGTTTGTTATCAGGGAGATGTTTGTGGAGGTTGTTCCTGTGGGGAGGGTTCCGGTTGGCTGGGGGTTTGAACGAATAGGGGTTGTATCTGATGCTGTCTGGTTAGGCATCATATTCCAGACTTCAATATCATCTATCGCACTATATATTTCATCTAAAGGAGACTTTCCCGCGAAATTACCATTTAAAGAAATATATGTTACCTGAGTTGCTACTCCAAATTGACCATTATTATCCCAAGTTTGATTCGCATTATCCAAAGTTTCTTCGTCTATATCATACCACTGCTTGACAATTCCATTGTTAAAATCAACATACATTGAGAATTTATGCCAGTTACCATCATAAGCATCAGGAATTGTCATTGAACCATGACTGCCTCCCGAAGAAGTCTGCCAGATATACATTAATGGATTTATGCCATGATTACAATTCAGGCTCATAAAAATATTTGCCGTGTTTTCAGGATCATCATTATGAATCCGAATAAATTTCATACCAGGGTATGGACTACCAGAAAAATTACCGTAATGTCCTTTATTAAATCTTGCCTGGAATCTGATAAACATTTCTCCTGTTGTTATGGCATCTGCAAGATTTATTTTGTTTAAACCGCCATAGCTAAATCCTCCAGCAAGATTACTTCTGCTATTAGTACTATCAGCACTAATTCCTGTAACAGCCGGATCAAGTTCAGTAGTACTAGATCTGTCAAATAACATGTAATAATTACCACTATACGCTGTCCAATTTTGTCCCATATCATTTGCATCGTATGAGCTAACTACTTCCGTGCATAATTTATGAGTATTCCAGTATGTTGCATAATCACCATTTGTAAATGGATATCCTGGCGTAGTCTCTGCATCTCCTGTCCAATCCTCAAAAGCATAATTTAACACCCTGCAGGCATTTGAATCCCATATTCCAGTGCAGCAATATCCGCTGCTGCGTTCCACCCCATTACAAGTACAAGTTTCATTTATCTCCCCTTCAGTACAATCAGCTAAAATTCTAACCGAGTCTCCTGAAACAATATTCTCACCCGCATTATCTAAAGAGATATTATTAACAGCCATTCCTGTAACACTTAAGACATTTTCAAACAAACCCTTTAAAAAATTGAAAGCAGAATTCAATGTTCCGGATATATAAGATTCATTATCCAAAATATCAGAAGTATCTTCAATAACATCATTTTCAGAATCATCCACAACAAGCTCGCTCAGCTCAAATTCAAATGGGTCAGTGATGTTGACAATTTCATTTGCCCCATAAGTATCCTTCAAAGTCTTGACATGCAGATAAACATCAGAATATAATTCAAACGAACCGTTTTCTGAATTGTTTAAATTTCCACTTGTGTCATGTGCATAAATTTTGTAATTATAAGTTCCATTTGTGTAATTCAGATAATTGTAAGTGTACATAGAACCAGAACCAATCATAGTGTAATTAATCTCGATTCCACCTTGAGGAGTAATTCCAACCAAAACGGTATCGACACCACTACTGCTATCTGTCACATTTGCAGTTATCGTGATATTCTCACCCAGTCCCTGCGGGTCTGGGGACTCAGTAACGGAGGTTACAGTTGGTGTGATTGTATCTGCCTGTATATTAATAGATGAAATTGATATTTGAGACATATAACCTCCTTTATAGCAGGTAACATTCCATTCATAAGCTCCTGCTGAACTAAATGTTTTGTTTATCTGCCACTTCCTTAATGTGTTGTCCCAAGTCATATTATATGATGTAGAGTCATTGAAGTTTGCAATGCAATTTACATCCTGCAAAATATGCGCATAACCCTCGCTGGAAGCAACAGCAATATCATTTATGCCATCGTTGTTTATGTCGTTGATAGCAATCCCGGGCGATTTACAGTTCAATGTCATCCCGATCCCTCCCAGACCAATATCATATTCCCATAGTAAACTTCCATTTTTATTTAGCACAATTAATTTTCCTGTCTCACTGCCAAAAACAAGCTCAATTTCACTATCGCCATCAAGGTCTTTAGCTGTTAATGAATAAATCGGTGTTGTTCCAGAACCATCACCCGTGACCATATAACTCCAGTTCTGATTACTGTTGTTATCAAATATCCGTATATAACCCTCCTGTGTTGGAGTTGTTCCGTCATCAGTTAAAACAAAGTCATCTTTAAAACCGCCATTATCCAAATCTGTAGAAATCAATTCGTAAATAGCATTAACAGGTGTATCTGTATGTGTTATATTATCATTTAAATTATAATTAGCATTATATGTCCCATTAAACCTAAATCCCCAGATATCTCCAATCTCACCAACCAATACTTCGTCTCTAAACCCATCCTGATTTAAGTCAAGAGTCGCTATTGAATCCATGTTAAGTGATAAACCAGTCACATTCCAGATAATAGTGCCATTATCTCCTGTTAAAGCAAAGGCCTGATTTGCACCACCGGTTCCAGCTACTGCATAAGCTATATCTACATCTCCATCTCTGTCTAAATCACCAATTGCTATTCTCTTCCATACAAATCAATTGAAAGATTCCAGAGATTGTGCCAGTTTGCACCATCCGGGGTATTCCAAACGCCAATATGATACACTGAAGATATATCTCTATAAAAGATAACAAAATCATCTATTTTGCCATCATTATCAAAATCCCCAATTCTTCCAGTATAGACATCTGCTCCTAAATCACCACTATTCCATATTTCATTACCAGTCTCATTAAATACTCTTACATAATCTCCAGCTCCACCTGCTATAATATTATTATGAAATCCATCACCATCTAAATCACCAGTTTCAAGAAAGTGAATGTTTCCCTGAAAAATATTATAGAGGTATTCCCACATCTGCGTCCCGTTTGAATAATAGCCAAATATATTCCTGTCATGATAACCGGTCATCTGGGATGTGACAATCTCATCTTTTTTACCGTCATTATCTAAATCCGCGAATCTTATGAAAATTGTGTTTGTTCCAAAATCCGTTGTGTTCCAAACAACCCGTCCAATTTCACTTCTATTCAATCCAATCCCGCTTTTCATTGAAGATGAAGTGTAGTTGGCATAGAACCAGACATCTTGGTTTGTATGAGGATTATCAGTCCCGTTTTCAATCACAAGGGTAGTTGAATACAGAGAAACTGTTAAGTCATCAGCAACTGTTAAGTTATTATAACCCAAATCATTGTAGCACGAAACATTCCACGAGTAATTTCCAAAAGGCATCCCTCCACGATGCCCGAAAAGATACCCTCCATCAGCAATCAACTCATACAGTTTAGAAGTTTCATTATACGTCATGTTTATTTTGTCTTTCCAGGTTCCTGTTTTATTGTGTTGCCATTCGCAATAGACTCCGGTGCCGTTGATTGGATTCCCTGTTGTTGAGTTGGTATAATTCACAAAAAACTTCGAATAATTAGCATAAACAGTATAAGAATCAGAAGAATCCCAAATAGTTAAATTAGTATCTCCGGAACTTGTTGAACTCTGGGCTGATGCAATTCCCGAGAAAACTAAAAAAATGCCAACACAGTTATAAAACTCTTTCTCATCATCGCGCCCCCCCGATTTAAATTTAATTGGGAAAATTTTGGGATTTTCATAACTTTATTTTTATTTATATAAAATAATTCCAATATTCATCATTCACGCCCAGTGCAGAATTTTTTTGCTTGAATAGCTCCTGTTTCATCTGGGGGATATTTAGCTTGCAAGGCAGGATAAGCTTCTGGTATCATATAAGTAGCAGCATCATGTTGATAACCTGAGTCCCTTCCCCATTCATTGCATTCTGTTCTTAATTGTCCTTCAAGAGTTATTTCCCCGGCAGGACGATTAAAACCTCCCCCAAAAAATAAAATCACTATTACAAGAATCAAAATGCAAACAACAATTACAACAATTGTTTCTATTGGCAAAGAGATACCTTTTAATTTGTTATCCATAATTATTTACTATATCTAACTATTTATTATGAAATTGAAAGGAATTAGTTTGCCTATAAATACGGTGGTTATACTTCTTGCTGCTTTTTTAGTTCTTGTTTTAATAATTTATATGATTATTCAGGGTACAGATACCAGTTTAATCACAAATCAAGATGCTTTTAACAGAGGTTGCAGAGTTTATGTTGAAACTGGACAAATACCTTCAACCATAATACTGGGTGATGTTACTAATGATGGAAATGAAGATAATTTATTGACGGTCTGCAGATTGCATTATATGGATTCAAACATGGACAATGAAGGTTGTATGAAAAAATGCCAAAAAATATTTCCTTATGGTAAAATAGGCGGCACTGGTGGAAGCTCAACAATATGCCCTGTAGGGACTGAGGCTATAAATTATTGTTCTGCAACAGGAGCAGGCTCTTCATGCGGTGGTAATTGTTATTGCAGCAGCGGTTCAACATGCGCTCCTTTAAGAGCTAATGATGTAAAATGCAGTCGCAGTTATGAATGCAAGTCCAATTGTTGCGAGATAGAAAATCTTAAGCTGATATGTGTTGCAACTGGGGTTAATTGTCAAGCTGACACAAGACCCTAATATATTTAGTTTAATTATCTTTTTTAAATTGTTTTATGAGACTCTTATTACTCCATTCAAATAAACTCGAATTTAAAGCCACAA
>QMZS01000013.1 GCA_003663295.1 Candidatus Aenigmatarchaeota archaeon
TTCACTGACATTTTCACTTCATCATTTGAACATCTTCCACAACTCTCAAGTATATCAAGTTGTTTTTTTAATAACTTTTCTCTTTCCTTTCGTTTAATCTTCTCAATAATCACTTCTGGAATAATAAGCTTACCTCTTCCATCGCAAAATATACAATCTTCTATTTCAGTATGTCCTTTATATGAATTAGTTTCTTTGCCTGTTCCATTACAGTAAGGACACACAAAAATACCTTTCTCTTCATCTTTCTCCCTTTTTTCTTTCAATTTATCCATAATTGATTTTTCTCTATTCATTTTCTTTCCATATTTTTCTTTAAGTGCTTCTCATATCATCAAAGCGGTGTGTCTCTTTCCTTAAATTAACTTACAAATATTATTATAAATACTTTTCTATATCTTGTTATAATCTTTGTTTTCTTTTTCTATAAAATCATAGATTATTTTTATTATCAATCTCTTCAAGGTTAGATCGTGCTTCAGAGTATAAAATTTAAGATAATTTTTTAGGTATATAGGGATATTTACTAATAGTTGGTCTTCTCCTATAGTTTTTTCGTATTTTTTGCCTGTATTTATATATTCAACTATTTGTTTTTTATTTTCTTCTTTTTCTTCCATATATATTAATATTTATTTATAGTAATATATGGTAATAGAACCAATGTCGGCTGCAATGTTCTTAATAATCGGTATAATTATAGGTTATCTCCTTAATTCTCACATTCAATTTGAAAAAAGAAATAAAGATAAATAAGATGATAAATTACAAACGATGTTGGGAAGACGGGGATAAAAACCAATTAGTTTTATCAGTAGGATTTTTAATTGTGGTAATAGGATGTTTGTATTTAATATATATAGGTTTACAGGTAATCCTAAATATTATTATAGTTTTTTTTGCTTTGATTGGTGTTTATATTACTGGATTAAATTATATAGAATCTTGTCCTGAAATTGAAGAAAATGATTGATAGACGAGAGAAAGTTAACAGTTTAGAGGTAATGGAAATTGAAAGAATAGATAAACTCTTAAATAATAACCTATTAAATTTTTTAGAACTAATCAAAAAATCCAATAAAAATCCAGAAGATATAAATCTAAAAAATCGCCTGAGAAAAACCCGCCAAAACAGGAATAAATTGAAAAAAAAGAGAAGATACATTCGGCAGGGGAAATTAAAATTAAATAATAAAACTCTGGAATGGGAAAGAACTGATATTTGTGTTGATGGTGAAAAAAAATGAAAGTAGTTCTTATATATTTATTTATTTTATTATTATGTTTGTAAAATATTTGTCGGTTTTTAAAATATGATACCAAAATCTTTATTATTTAGTTTTATATTTTTTAGTTTACTATTACCTATTACTTTCGGGGAAATTCTTGAGATAGAACCAGAAACATTTAATTTGACTATGAATTTATCATCATCAGAAGATTTTAGTTTTCGCATAGTACATTCAAATGAAAGTATAAATTTATCAACTCCTATTGATATATATTACAAAGGCATCATTCCAGTTTATTTTGACAAAAACAATTTTACTTTAATTACTTCTCAGAATATTTTTGTCAATACTTCAGTTAATTCAAATTTATTTCGGGCTGATAATTATAAAGGAATGATTTTCGTTCATACTCAAAACGAAACCTATGAATTACCTGTTTATATCAACATTCTGCCAACAACATTATATGAATTAGAAAATAATGCAACAAATATGAGTTTAGACCAGGGGGATGTTGGAGTTTTCTATTTAAATGTTTCCAACAAAGGAAATACAGAAATTTTATTGCCAATACAAAAACCTGAAACTGAAATCATTTTTAATGTCCCAGAAACAGTAATAATTCCTGTTGGAATGAATTTATCAATTCCTGTTTTTTATAAAATCCCAGCTAATTTTTCTTCTGGAATACACGAACTTACTTTTTTTGTTGGTGAGAAATCTTATTTTTTGAATTTGACTGTTATAGATAAAATATCTCCTGAAATAAGTTTTGATGAAAATCTGCCAAAAGAACTTTATGTGTTTAATACAATTAATTTTGAAGATTATATTACTTGTTCTGATAATGAAAATGTTTCATCTTTTGTTTATAAAATCGGCAATGAAACAAGAAATATTACAGACTCATTTTACTTTGATAAAATTGATTCTTATGAGTTTAACTTTGTTTGTATAGATAACTATGCAAATGAAGTTCAGACAACTAAAAAAATAGATATTATTCCTGTTGAAATAAAAAACCTTAAGACCGAAATAAAAATACCAAAAAAGAAAAAAGGTGAATTAATTAATTTAAAATTATTTACCACTTCGAGCAAACTTAAAACCAAAATTAAAATAGTTGATTTTAATTCAACAGGTGACATGAATTTGGTAATAAAATCAGGAGATAAGTCTATGTATCTTGAACCTAATTTAAATAATTCACTTGAATTTACTACAGATGGGGATGTGATTTTACAGTTAAGTGATTTTGAGAATGAGGGAAATTACAAAGGTGTTATTACATTTGATTATGGTGGATATATTGATGTAAATAATTTTAAAATCAAATTTGAGGGTGAAATTGGTGATTATTCTGTTCGTGACCCTTTTAATTTATCTGTTTATGATTCTGTTTTAAATTGTCGTGGAGTTGATCTGGGAACAGGTTCTAAAGTTGTTTGCGATGGTTTAGAATTTCCTTCTGATATAGACCAAGACACTTATTTCATTCCAAGAACTCAAAACCAGATGGAGATTCAGGAAAAATTATGCCAGGAGCGGGTGGATAATGAAATTGTTCATACTAATTTTTATAAATATATATTATGGGTTTTAGGGGTTATTATATTAATTATAGTGGTTGTATTCTTTTTAATAAAAGCTAAGGCTTCTTATCATGACTAAAATATGAGAATATTTAATAAAAAATATGGGGATAGAACAGAAGACTATTTTTTAAGTCTTGACACTGGGGTTAAAGGTTGGTTTGTAAAAACAATAAATGACCCATTGCATGAAAAAGAAATGAGTGTTGTTTGGGAAAGTTTTGGTTTAATGGGGATACAGCATAGGATAGACAGAGTTCCAATAGATGGATTAATTACAATCAGCCCTGGAATTATGAATAATGAAAGAACTTATCATGTTTTAATAGCTGGTTCATTAGGAGAATCAAAATTATTGGATTGTGTTTCAGGAAATTTAGTTAAACAAAACAAAAAATTAAGTGAAGATTTGAAAGAAAAAAAGCTTGAGTTAAATATGAATCAATCAACAAAAAAAGTAAGTGAGCTTGGAGTTGATAAAGCTTTTTTAGATAGATATCTTGAGTATAAAAAAGCATTTGAAAAACAAGTAAAAAAAGATGAGGTGGAAGATGAGTGATATAGAAGATTTGATCAGAGTGGATGAAGTATATGATATGACAGAAGAGGATACAAAATCTAAAAATATTCAGGAAAAATTAGAATTTTTAACAGGCAATATTGTGAATCACCTTGTAAAAAATGAAACTTTTGATTTGGGGGATGTTGTTGAAACAATAGATAAATGGGAGAAAGAAGGTTTTAGAGGTTTTAATTCAGAATATTGGACTAAAGAAGGTTTAAGCATTGCACTTGGTTTTATTTCAAGTATGGAAAAAACAGAGCATGATATTGGAAATTTTGCTGATATGATTAACAAACTAAAAAAAATGAAAGGGTTTGATGACCATCTTTTAGAATTGCTTAAGGTTTCTCCACCGTTGAATGAAATATTTTATTGTAACAAGCAGATTGTAATTAATAATGTAGATTATATTCTAAGGTTTGCGATTGTGTTCAGAATTTTTAAAATTTTTTTCAATAAATTTAGAATGAAAATGGAAGAGGCTAAAAATTATAGATTAAATTTTATTGAACTTCGGGATAAAGTTTTGGATTTGGTAGAAGAAAATAAAATTTTAAAAGATGAAATTAAGATATTAAAAGATGTTTCTGCTGAGAAAGAAAAACTTGAATTGAAATTAAGTAAACAGGATGATGAAATAGATAGATTAAAAAAAGAATTGAAAGAAGCTAAGAAAAGTGATGTGGAAAAAAGGCAAGATGTTGCTGATGAGAAAACTGAAGAGGAACCTAAAATTATAATACCACAGATTATTGAAGAAAAAAAAGAATTAACTCTTGAAGAAATAATAGCTAAGGGTATTAAAGAGGGTTGGGTTGTTATAAAAGGTGGTGTAAACCAATTTAGATGTTTTAGATGCGGTTATGTATGGTTGCCTAAAAATAAAAAATTAGATAGAGTTCCTAAAGTGTGTCCTGAGTGCAATGCCCGTAATTGGAATAAATTAAAAAAACAATAACAACAACGAAAGGTTATGAACATATATTCAAAACCCCACATATTACTATATATTACTTTATATTACTTTATATTACTTTATATAAAATATATTATATGGTACTAATAGGTATATATCCTATAGAAAAAACCAAAGGAAAATCATTTAAGACTCCTGACAATGCAAAAAGTATTAAAATAAATATTACTAAAGAAGAATTTAATGATATAAAAAAGAAAAGTTCCTCAGAATTAAAGGGATTTGTAATCAAATTATTAAAAACCAATAAAATAAACCCAAAAATTATCGAACATTACAAAGAATGGCAGTTTTGGGTGCATTATTATACAGTTACTAAAAAAAAGAAACTCATTGGGAGAGTTGGTTCTTTTAGAGGAAGGGTTATTTTTTAATTAATAAATAATTATTATTTATGGCAGAACTAACTTCTTTAATCATCACTTATTATTGGGTCTTATTTGTTTCCACAATAGTAGTCTCTTCTCTGATTTCAATGAGTCTTACAAAAAAACCATTTTACATTTTGTTAGGTAACCTGCTCGGCAGTATTATTTTGTTGTTATTTACCTCTTTTTTTGTAGGGCTTTTCTAAAATGGAAAAAGAATTAATGGTTTTGTATGGCGGAATAATTGGAGTTATAATAATTGGAATTATAATGTGGCTTTTTAAGATAACCATTACTTTACTTCAGGTTGGTATTATCTTGTTTTTGATTGCAATGATTGCAGTTGCTTTTTTTGCAAAAGAAATATATGAAAAAAATAAACTAACCGCATATAATTCAAAAGATGAAATGGTTATTGCAAGAGACCATGCTGTAAAGTTTTGGGCAGAAAAAACAAATGGTGAAATTATCTCAGATGTTTGGTACAATAGGAAATATTTTCATCCATTTTATTTATATTGTTTTTTGATGAGAAAAGTAAGGGCTTTAGAGTCTGACAAAAATAAGGAGGTCTGGATAATCGTTAGTATTGAAAAAAAACACCCAAAAATAGTTTCAGTTACTGATGAAGTGCAGGTTGCAGAAAATGTAAGCGAATCTATTGAAAAAAGAGCTGAGAGAATTTGGAAAGCCTTTAATCCTCATTATTCTGGAACACCAACAGAAGGAATCCGTCCTGAGCAAAGTGATTATCTTTTAAGCAAGAAAACCCCTGAAAGAAAGGTAAATATATATCATACATCTGAAGAATCAAAAAAACAAAGTATTATGGATAATCCTCCTGAAGAAGATGATTGATTATGGAAGAATGCAATTTTTTTGATTTCAATAAAAAAGTCAAAAAATATACAAAAGGAAATATTCAAACTGTCTTTTCTGAGAAATATGGGTATGAAGAGGAACATATAATCCATTCAAAAGATGTGTTGCGGATAGGAAAACAAAAATATGATGTATATCACATGCGTCCTTTTCGCAGAGAAGGGGAATTATTAATGAATATCAAAAAATCCAGCAGGAAAATGGTTTATGGGATGACAGGATGCGGAAAATCATTTCTTTTTAGGGGGATTATAGATAGATTTATTCGTTCAGGAGGATATGTTATCAATCTTTCTGATGTAAAAGGAGAGATGATATCTTCTCTTAATCCAGTTCAAGAAAAATTCAGATTTAATCTTGCAAGGGGTGATAAACCAACAGGACTTGCTATTAGAGAATATTACCCTGCATATCTTAATAAAAGAAAACCGAAGAACAATATTAAATTAATGCAAATACCTTTGAAGGAAATGACATTGGAAGATTTGCAAACCTGCATTACAGGTATAAAAATGAGCGACACACAATTAAATTTATTAGAAAAATGTTTGATAGTTGAGCAGGATAAAAAATATCCTTCCATAAGAGGATTAATAGATGTTGTAAATAATTCAGATATGTTCTCAGGCACGAAAACCGCATTAATTTTAAGACTGGAAAATCTTGAGGCTTCAGAGGCTGTTGGGGAAACTTATGAACCAATGGATATTGCTCAGGACTTTAAAGAAAAATATATGGTTTCTTTGAATTTATCGGGATATGCAGGAACTAAAAACCTGACTTCTTTTTATATTGGATTTTATATAAGAAAATTAATTGAACTGAAGGATTCGGGCAGGATACCAATTTCAAAAAGAGTTTTGGTGGTTCTTGATGAGATGGGTGATTTTTGCCCTCCAGACAAAGATTTAGTTTCGAGAACTGAAATTGAAGAATTATTTAGAAAAGGCAGAATTTATAATATTTATATAATAGGGGCAACCCAGAAAATTAATTTTGTTTCAGATAAGATTTTTGAGCAGTTGGATGGGTGTTTTATGCCAAATATGAGTTATATTGATCTTGAGGATATGAAATATATTATTAAAAAAAAGATAAGACCTGATTTGTCCCCAAATGCAATCCCACAGGAAGTTCCAAGAATATTGAATAAAAAATTGTGCAAGATAAACAAAGACGGGACAAGAGATTGGTTTTATGCGGATTTTGTAGGTAGGAAATTTAAGATTTTTACTCCTTATTCCCCTTTATCAGCACATATGGAGGAAAAAGGAACTTGAAAATGAAAAAAAAGAAGAAAAAAGTATGTTTATATTATGATGAACCTTCAAGCAAGGTTGGAAAATTAGTTAAGCTTAAAGTATGGGAAGAAAAAGGGTGGAAATTAATAATTTTGTCAAGAAATGTAGTGGTTAGTAAGATTTGTAAATATAAAGGAGGGCAATATAAGAATTTTAACCCAACTACAAAAAAGAAAGAACTGCTTAAACATTGTCCAGAAAAACTCAAACCTCGATATGTTAAGGAAATTGTAGAAGAAGAGGCAGGCAGTATCTCTTTAAAAGATATTCAGAAAATATGTGAGAAAAAAAAGATTAAAACAAAATTAGTATCCCCTCTTGGTTAGCTATTTCACATGTTTTTTCATATATGATTTTGCATAATTAACCGCTTCAGAAGGTTTGTCAAATTCTTTAAATTTATTATTAACAGTATCTGTGTCTTTTTTGTGTTTGCTGATAATTACAATAAATTTATCTGTTTTGATAATTTCTAAAGTTGTTAGTATGTTTTTTTGCCTATTCATCCAACAATTCTTATTTTTTAGTTTTTTCCAGACCATAATAGATATTCTTTTTTGAGGTATTTAAGAGATATTTTTAACCAAACAATTTTTTCAAACTATCTTTAGGAAATCTTTTGGGTTTCGGGATTTTCCCTTTGAAAACAGTTTCTTCTTTTGTGAATTGCAGTGTGCCCCAAAATTCTTTACTGGTTTTTTCCATAATTGTTAAGTTATGGTAATATTTGAAGAAATACTTTTATTTATTGTATATGTTTGGGATATATTTCCTATACCGTTGCCATAACTTGTCTGATTAATCAACCTTTCAATATATCCTTTGTGGTCTAATATATAATGCCCTAAATCAATAAACCCCCCAAATCCAAGATATTCAGGATAATGACCATCCATTTGCAACACATATATATTTGTTAACAGTGTAATAAATATTAATACCCAAATTCCAGTTCCTAAGTCCGCAATCTGGTCTCCTTGAGTTTTTCTGAAAGCCTTTGCTAAACCAATCCATAATAAAAAGAACATATATAATGCAGAAATTATGTTAAACCAGCATATAAGAATATCCCATAAAGAAATATTCCCCAATCCTAATTTAGATAGATTATTTGATATTGTGCCTCCAGTATTTAAAGTCATACCACCAACATATCTCGCCAGTGGTTCTAAGCTACCAACACTTACAGAATCGTAAACTCCAATTAAAAAACAAATAGTTATTATTAAACCTCCTATTCTTAAAGGAGATTTTAAGAACCAAAATAATATTGTAAAAAAACCTGTTATTGGATTTTTGATTAAATATCGCCAGATTTTAAAAACAATTGGCGGAATTGTGAAAGACATAATAAATAATAAATAAGTATAATATTATGATCTTCGATTCAAAAATAATTGCTAAATTCACTACTTTAACAAAAAAACAATTTCTGAGAAAAAAAGAGAAAGATAAAGTTGATATTATTCATGGAGCTTATCTTGCATGCGAAGAAGCTGATGAAAAAATGGTAAGAAGATTAAAAGCCCTTGAACTTAAATGCAAAAACCATCCAAAAGATAAAAAGAAATTTGAGAAAGAAATCTTAAGAATTAAAAAAGAAATTAAGGTAATTAGACATGAAGGACAGATTTTGCAGGATTTGTTTGAAGGTCATGTTCTAAAGAATAATACTGTTTTCAAAGATTATGCTGATAGATATTTGAGGGATTAATTTTCCTTTTATATCCCAAAATTGTTAATAATTATGAAACTAAAGAAAAAAAATAATAATTTATTGACAATATTAGGATTATCTTTGTTATTCTTTATTTTTTTATCAACTCAAACAGAAATTTTTTCAGTAAGTGTTGGTGGTCCTTATGAGCCTGGGGATACAGCCAGAGGGGATTTATGGGGTAGTATAAATGTAGTTGATAGTGGAGAAGAATATGGATACCCAATATGCGACGGGGATTCGGTATGGGTTTGTGCTGAAGTAAGAGACCCAAATGGAAAATTAATTGATGCTGATTGTGTTGGTTCTACAGAATGTTATACTGCTTATCTTCTTGATTGGTCTGTAAGAATACCAGATAATGCTGTGGAAGGAACTTATCAGGTAAAAGCATATTATTACGCTTTAGGGGTTTATTACAACCCAACAAAATATAATTTTGGTTCAGCTTCATTTAAAGTAAGAACTCTGCCTTCTTGCGATGTTGGTTCACAATGCGATAAGAAATATATAGAAAAAATTTGTAAAAATGGAGATGTTTATAAGAAATATGGAATTTATAAATATGATTCAAATTGCGACTGTTATTTTGATAGATATTCAACAGAATTTTATAAAAATTGTGATTATGAATGTTCAAATGGTGTTTGCTTAGATGGTCCAAGTTGTGATGTTGGAAGTGAATGCAAAAGAGAAGATAATGGATTAATTTGTCGGGACGGTAATGTTTATCAACAATATAAGATATATAATTATAACTCTAATTGTGATTGTATTTTTAATAATTTTGAAACTTCTTTGGTTGAAAGTTGTTCGATTGGATGCGATAATGGACAATGTATTGCAGAAATTTGCCAGGAAGGACAATCTGAATGTTTGGATAACAAAGAATATAAGGTTTGCGAAAATAATGCTTGGATGAATTACGGATTGGTAATTGATAAATGCGGGGTTGAATGTGTGACAGATAATGATTGCAACACTAATTTTACTTGCCAAGATTCTATTTGTGTGGAAGGAGATATTCCACCAGAACCAGAGCCACAACAGGAAATTCCTTTGTTGTATATTCTTTTGGGGATTGTGGTTATTGCTTTTGTTGGGGTTTTGTATTGGGCTTTCAAAAAATAATTTTCCCTTTTATAACTCAAAAAAGAATATCTATTATGGTAAAAAATAATAAGACTAAACAAATTCTGTTTTTAGGTCTTTTTGTGTTATTGGTGTGGTTTTTAGCTTCTTATATAAGTATATTTTCAGTTTATCAGCAACCGTTTATGGTTCAATATGCAGGGGCTTTACATACACAATATGCAAGCTGGTGGGATGGTAACAGGTTTAATTCTGATATGACCGTTGAGATTGGAGACTATAAATTTGAGACTGTAAAATATGATAAATATTATGTAGATTATGGATGCAAAGGAAATACTTGTAAAGGAACTTTTGACCATAATGATGAATATGGGTGTCCTATTTATAAAAAAACATTAAGTTATTTCAGTTGTCCTAATCGTGATAATAATTATTATGGGTGTTCTTCGTCTGGATGTAATTATCCGAAATATCTTTATTGCAGCGGTGCTTGTTTGTATTGTGCAGGAAGTTGGTCTTATCATCACCCAACAGTTTATTGTGGTGGAAAATTAGCAGGTTGTTCAAATGAACAAGGTTATATTAACTGGGGTTGTTCTTATTTAATGAATATTTACAAGAATGGTGAATTAATTAAAACAATTGGTTATGATGGTGGTTGCGGTTCTAATTTAACTGGAAATAGTGAATTTAATTCTGATGATATTGAAGCAGATTTTGGAACTCAAAAATGGTATTATAATAATGAATGCAAATCAATTTTAAATTCATATAAGATTAAAGTCCCAGATAATGCTTTTGATATTTCAATCTATTCGCCAGAGGAATATTATATTCAGGGAAAAAATGCAACAGTAAACATAAAGATCATAAACAATTGGAAACCTGTAACCACAAGAGTTTCAGCAAATATTTGTCAGCCAACTTTTGGATTACCTCACTGCGAAACATATACAAAAACAGCGGATTTGATTGTTGGTGAAAATGAATTAAGTTATTCAATTCCAACAAAATATGCTGTGGAAAAACTTGAAATAACACCTTCTGTTGATTTATATTTTGATTTAAACACTTTTAATTTAAAGGGTTTGAATATTGATGCAAATAGATTATTAAATAATGATTTGCAATCCTATGGAGGTGTTGTGGGTGGTGGATTGATTAAGATTGAAAAGGCAAAAACAGATGGTTTTACTTTATATAGTTTAGGTTCTATTTCAGGGGACAAAACTGAAGTTGAAATAAAACCTACAATAAATCCTCCTGTTCAGCCAGGATTATGGGATAAAATTAGTTTATATTTTGCATCTATTCTATTATGGATTTCAGGGATTTTTGGGTGGTAGATTATTTTCCTTATATATATCAAAAAGAAATAATATTATGTTAAAAAAAATGTTTTATTTAGCAATAATAAGTTTACTATTTTTATCACCAATTTTAGCTTTATCCCAACCTTCTAATTATAATCCTATGGGTGAAATTAAAAATTCAATTACTGTTTATTCTGTTGCTGGGGGTGTAATAGGAGAATCCTGCACAAATCAATATAAAATAATAGGAGATTATTGCAGTGGAAATATCAGGCAATATTTACAATGTTTACCTTCTGTAAATGGATTAACATGGCAACAAAGGAGTGAGAATTGCGGAGATTATGGTTATCTTTGTTATGCAGGTGATTGTGTTCCAAGTTCAACTTCTAATATATTAATGCAGAATGTTTTATTAATTATTGGTGGTATTATCGCTCTTACAGGGGCTTTTTATTTAGGTGGTAAATTAAGATGAGAATGATTAATTTGATGGTTGGTATAATATTGGCTTCATTGTTATTTTTATCACCTTTAATAGCGGAGCCAACAGTTGTAAGTGATATTTATGAAAAAACATTTACTGTTGATGCAACAAGTTATTCTCCTTATAAATCCTGTAATATAAAATCAAATTATGAATCAGGAAATTGTCAGTATCTTTATGCTTGTTATATGGTAATCCCACAGGGGGCTTTGGATATTAGTTCTGCGGTTCAAAAGGAATGTTTTGATATTACTGATACAAAGAAAAAAACATTTAAGGTTAGTTTTGCTCCTCCAAGAGGTCATAAATGGGCTGTTGTAACTTTCCTTACTGTTTTGGATTATCAGTATGATAATGTAAATTATATGTGGAACTCTAATATAGATATTCCAGTGGATTACAGGAGTGCGGAAGAACTAATAAGTCTTTGTGAAAAAGGCAAGATGTTAAGAAATGGGGTTTGTTATGATTATCAGGCGGTTTGCATAGATCAATATTCTTCTAATATTTGCACAAACCCATATTCCCTTTTTTGTTTGGATTATGGAACTGGTTTTGATTTTGACAATATTGGTTCTTTTTGTGCTGATAGAGATGGAGATGAAATTTGTGATGAAACTACAAGTTTAACCTGTCCTGACACAAATGGAAATGGAATATGTGACGCTGATGATGTTTATATTCAGAGTTCAGTTTGCATTGATGAAAACCAAAATGGAATATGTGATGATGTAGAAACTGAAGGTGTTTTTTGCAGAACTTATTATGATCCTGTGCATTGCGGAGATGGGACTTCTTGTGTAACTTATCCAAACAAATGTTTTGCAGAAGCGAGTGGATGTCATAGTTGGATGGCTGGAACTTGTGAACCTATTTACCAGAATTTGTGCAACTCAAATGCTGATTGTGTTTCTCCATGTGATGGGATTACGGGTATATGTAAAAATCCTGATGGGCTTTATAACAGATGCTTTTTTTCTGGAGAATGCAACCCAACTTATTTACAATGTTCTGTAGATTCTGATTGTCCAGAATCCCCTTGTGTTGGTGCAACATTTATTTGTTCTTCAGATAATACTTGCACTATTGTTGGAGAATGTATCACAAAACCAGTTAATGTATCTCTTTGGGATAAGATAGGGGCTTTTTTTAATTCACTTTTATCTTGGATTTCAGGGATTTTTGGGTGGTAATTCTGTAGCATGTCAGAAGAAAAAAGTAAAATAAAGATTGTTAGAAAACGGAGACTTCCTACCCTTGACAGTCGTGACCAGAGGATTTTAGGGGCGATTTATAAAAAAAAGAAAAAGGTGGGAAAATCTCCTTAAGTATCCCAAAAACCATTTAATTTATGGTATCATTTAAATTTCTAACAATACTGGCAACATTTTTTATAGCAGGTTATATATTTTTTTCTCCTTATTTAAGCAATATTTTTTTTATCGAAGGATTGAGTATGTATCCAACTTTTAAAGGATGCACGATAATTTATGCGGATAATGAAATTAATCCTTATTTGCTTGAAAAAGGGGATATTGTTATTATTAATTTAAAAGGATTGGAACAAAAAACAACACCTTATAATATTATTGTTCATCGGGTTATAATTAATAACAATAAGACTCAAAAGATTGCCACGAGAGGAGATAATAACAAAATATATAATTACACAACACAAGTTGATGGATTTTTTGATTATAATCGGGTAATGGGTAAAGTTGATAAATATTACAATTTACCTATTTTTATGTGTGAAATTAGGAATTATCCAAAAAATTTTATTAACAGATTTTGAAATTTTCCTTAAATAATCGAAAAATTAAATAATATTATAATGAGTAATAAGAAATCAAAAAACTGGTTTATATATGGAGGAGGACTTATTATATTGTCTGTTATAACTTTATTCTTTATATTTCCTGGATTGGGGGCTTCAATTTGGTCAACAATAGCAAATCAGCCAAGTCACTGTAGCGAAACTCCTTACGATTCTGAATGTTATTGTGAACAAGGAGAAAGAAAAATATATGTTCCTTGGGTTGGTGTTCCAAAATGGAGTTGCGAAAATGTTGAACAACTTTTGTTGGACCCTGAAAGTCCTACTTTTGAGGAAGATGCAATAAAATTTGCTCAAGATTATTTAGCTTTGTATTGTGGGGATGTTTGTACTGATTTGGATTGCGGACCTGTTTGTGAATATTATGATAAAACTACAAATTCTACAATAAAAAATGAATGGGAAGATAGATGCATAGATGCAGTATGGGGTTATGGAAATTCAGGAGCAAGATTGGTAAATATTGAATGTAAGGTTGTTACAGAATGGGAATATTCTTCAACACCTTGTGAAGTGGAATCAGATTGTAATGGTCTTGCTTGGGAACATTGTTATCAAGGAAGGTGTGTAATGCAAAAAGGTGGGTATAATCCTTGGAGAATGGAATTTTTTGTAGATTCTGAAACAGAAATTCCAACAACTTTGGAAGTATTTTCAAGAGATAATTATTGTTATGATGTTGGAACAAACAAAAAATGTGCTCATCAATCAGTTTGTAATTCAGAAAACAATTTAGACTTGTGTGTAGGGGATTTGCCTTTAACAATAGTTCCAAATGATCATTTTATGTCGGTATTAGGAATTTCAGGAATAGGTTCAGGTTACACCACACAAAGATAAATTTTATTTTTTATTTTAAAATATAATTAATATATGGAAAGAAAAGAAAATGAATTACAAAAGAAAAAACCTAAAATAGACCCCAATATTCTGCAAATTAGATTACCTGAGATTTTGATTGAAAAAATTGATGAATTGGTTGAAAAAGGATACTACAAGTCAAGAAGTGATTATTGTAGGGAAGTGATAAGATTGGCAGTATTGAAAGATAAATAATATACATAACTTTTGAGGTATTTAAGGAAATGTGTGTAATGGTTTTTGAAATTCTAAAATCCTATATTGTCAATAATCGCCGAATAACGCTATAATATTCATAATTCACCAAAATCGCAAGGAGACCCCTTAACTTGTTTTGGGGAGGAATTGCGATTAATTATATATATTTTTAAATATAATATATGCGACTTGTGAGAAAGACATTAATTTTAAATAGAAAAGAATTAACATTTAGAAAGAAAGATTTGTTAAATACAATAATTAAAGAATATTTAAGAGTTCTGAATTTTACTTGTTTACAATTACCTGTTTGTTATTCTTCTAGTGAGTTACATCAAAAAACATATAAATCTATAAGAGAAACTTCTTTTTTACCTTCAGATGTTATTCAAGAAGCAAGAAAGGATATATGGAAATTAAAGAAAGTTGTTAACAAAAAGACTTTAAAAGACAAGTCGAGAATAAATCTAAATAACTGTTCAATCAGGCTAAATAAAAGATGGTTTAAATTTATATTAACTAACAAAGGTTATCCTTGTTTTAAATTAACTTACAGACCTAAAAAGACTTTTGTTATCCCTATTAAAATAGATAATCAATTTAAAAGATTTACAGATTATACAAAAGATGAATGGAAATTTGATAATATTTCTCTCTTAAAGAATGGGAATATTGCGGTTGTTTTAGAAAAGGAATTTGAAGAACCTAAAATAACACAAACCAATATTTTAGGTGTTGATGTTGGCTCTGCAACTTTAGCAGCAGTCACTATTTTAAATTCCAAAACAGGTAAAGTTAAAAAACAATTATACTTTGGAAGAGATGTTGCTATTAAACAAAAAAAGTTTGATAAAAGAAGGTCTAAACTTAAATCTCTTGCAGATAAAGGTTCAAATCAAGCAAAGAAGTCTCTAAAAAGACTTAAACACAAACAAAGAAACTTTGTCAAAACAAGAAGTGGTCAGGTTGCTAAAGAGATTGTTAATCTTGCTAAAGAGTATAATTGCAGTGTTGCAGTTGAGAAACTTAAAAACTTAAGAGGTATTAAAACAAAAAAAGGACAAAAAGGGAATTCAAATAAGAAAGGTAGAAAGAAGATTAACAGGATTCCTTATCACCAATTTAATCAATTCCTTGAAACAAATTGTTCTATTTCTGAAATTCCTTATAATCTATATGACCCTTATCACACATCAAAGTTTTGTTCAAATTGCGGTGCAATTAACTCTGGACATCTCTCAACCAATTATTCACTATATAAATGCAGGAAGTGTGGTAGAATATGCAATTCAGATAGAAATGCAAGCAAAAATGTTGCTATAAAATCTCTCTTAGAGCGGAACTTACAAGTCGCAACTTTAAGACCCAGTTTTCTAAGAGATGAGGTTTTTGTAAACAACCTCTTACGTCCAAA
>QMZS01000014.1 GCA_003663295.1 Candidatus Aenigmatarchaeota archaeon
CAATTAAATTTGAACCAAAAAATCCAAATTTTCATAGAAATATAATAAAAGCGGAAACAAGATAGGGAGGGAATGTAATTATTTGGTGGGCTTGTGGTTCGGAGGAAATATTTGTAAAATGATGGTTGGTAATATATTGATTTTTGGTTTTTTAATATTTTTTTATTTAACCCTAACAAAAAGTTTGTCTGATCACCTGCAGGTTGGTTGGCAAGGTATAATTGTGACAACCATGTTTTTATTGTTATTAATATTTCCAGAACTTAAAAAAGTGAATATTGGAGGTACAGGATTTGAATTAAATGGTGCAGAATTAATAAGCCAATCTCCTTGTCAATTAAGTTGATAACCTTTTATCTTATTCAGCCATTTTTGATTTATATTAGCCAAAACTTCACACCAAATTTTAAACCCCAGCCAAAATCAAAACAGTAGGAACCAACAAAACCCCCATCATAAAACTTCTCCGAACCCCGGTCTTGATGCAGTAGATCCCAATTGCCAATCCGGTTATTGCAATAATGATTCCAATCCACCCCGTGAAAACTCCGACCAAAATAAACAGCAAACCAAAAATACTTTTTGTTAATACATTGTATCTAATTTTGTAAATATTCCTGATAAGAATCTTTGAAAAAAACAAAGTCAATATAGAAGCCATTCCAGCGGAAATAATAATCATAAAGAGAATTATGAATAGCGCGGTCAAAGTGCATTCAAAATTTAAACTCTGAATTGCGACTGAAGTTCCTGAACGCGGATTCCCGATTGTCCACAAAGCAACAATTGAAAATAAGCTTCCGGCTGTGGTAATCCCCCCAATTGAAATCATAAAATCTTTCAGATTATTAATTTTGAAAAGTTGCTGACTCATCACAGTTACCTGACTTGAACCAACACCAGGCAATAACCCCGCAACCATCCCTGAGAATATACCAACAATTGAACTTTTCTTCCCAGAACAATCCTCAAGATTAATATCAATTTCCTGTTCTGGAATTTCTGTTTTTGACGAGGCATCAAATAAACTTGACAAACCAAACAATCCGCAAAAAGCCGGAAATAACACTTCGCACCCTGAAAGAGGAAGTTTGAAAATCAGCAGACCAAGGAGAGCGGAAAAAACAAAAACCAGAAGAGAAGGAAACCTGTTTTTCTTTTGCGAATAAAAAAGATAAACTATTGTCAGCAACAATAACACAACAATCGCGGGTTTAACAAAAGAGTAAATAACTGGGATGAGAATTATAAACATAGGGAAAAGCAGGGCAATTACAATTATGGAAATCAATCCCCCGTAAACTGTTAAATAAATCGCTTCATAAGCCCTCCCCGAAAGCAGAAATCTTTGACCCGGCAGAATTGAAAGAGCTGTGGCTTCTTCAGGAGCGGAAAACAAAATTGAGGGAATAAAATCCATGAAGGAATTTGTGATTTCAGAACTGACAAGAATCGCTATAAGATTCATAACCCTGATGCCAAGAAGAGACGAAATAGAAAGCAGAAGAAAAGCAATTGTGTTTGGATGAAGCCCCGGAACCAATCCCGCAATAACACCCAGAGTGACGCCAATTAGCAGGAAGAAGAGGATTTCAGGGAACATACACTTAAATTACTTTTTTTGTAATATATCTATGTCAAAAGGAACACCTAGTTTTGGAAAGCACAACAAAGTGTTACACGAAACCTGTAAGAGATGCGGGCATCATGCTTATAATATGAAGCAGAAAGTCTGCGTAAAGTGCGGATACGGAAAATCCAAGAGAATACTTAATCTAGCCTGGAGATGGGCAAAACCAACAGGAAAAGGCAACAGGAAGAAATAATACTTAAATTTATATAATTTTAGAGGAAATCTTTGACAGTTACTTTCAATTATATTATGTAATTTTATGGACGAAGAATCAATTAAAACACAGGAGAACACATCAAATTCAGAGAATAACAGAAAAATAATTGAACTCCTTTTGAAAAATAAAAAACTGGTAACTCCAAAAGCCCTCGAATTAATCAAAGAGAAAAACCTCTTAGATAAAGTTCTCAAAATAGATAAAAAGATAATTGATGAAAATGCGTTAAAATCTCTGGAAGAACCGGAAATAAGAATTGAGGGAAACCGAAAGAGGAAACTAGCTGAAGAATATAATGTGGATTTTAAACTTAAGAACCTAAAGATACAACACAAGGAAAGAAAAGCATCGGATTTTATTTCATATTTCAACTCAAAATTTTCAATGGTTCAGCAGATGTTGGTAAAGAGAGTAAACCCAATTTCAATTTCAAATATAAAAAAAACCAATGATAATGAGGTTTCTTTAATCGGGATGGTTTCTGATAAAAGAACCACCGCGGTGGGAAACAAGATTATTGAATTAGAGGATCCCACGGGAATAATAACCTGCATGGCAACAAAGAATTCAAAAAGCGAGGTATTTGATGAGTTTGATAATATCTTAAGTGACGAAGTATTGGGGATTAAAGGATATTTCAAAAATAATTATGTTTTCATAAATGAGATTATAAGACCGGACATCCCGATAACAAACACAATGAAGAAAATAGATGCACCAATAAGCTGCGTTTTCATATCAGATCTCCACATAGGAAGCATTGATTTTCTTGGAGAGCTTTTCAATAAATTTATAAAATGGTTAAATTCAAAAGACGCTGAAACAGTTAAGTATTTGTTTATTGCGGGTGATTTGGTTGATGGAATTGGGATTTATTTAAATCAGGAAGCGGATTTGTCAATAAAGAGCATCCATAAACAATATGAATATACTGCAAAACTTCTTTCAGAAATTCCTGAGCATATAAAAATAATAGTCCAGCCAGGGAATCACGATATTGTGGGTGTTCATGAACCGCAGCAGCCTTTAAATGAAACTGCTTTATCAAAATTATCAAATATTGAATTTGGAACCACACCTTGTTCTGCTGTAATAGACAATACCTTCAGGATTTTAATGTACCATGGTTATTCTTATGATTATCTTATTAGGGAAATACCCGGGATAAGGCAGGATGGGTATAGAAAACCTTATTTGCCAATGCTCGAGGTTTTGAAAAGAAGGCATTTTGTATCAACACATGGTTCTTCTTCGGTTATCCCCGAACTCGTAGATTCAATGGTTATTGATAAGGTTCCCGATATATTCCATTCAGGACATCTCCATACTGTTGCTTTGGAGAATTACAAGAATGTTCTTATTATAAACTCAGGCACTTTCCAGGGGAGAACGCAATTCCAAGAAATGCAGGGACATATACCACATCCGGGAATATTCGCACATGTTAACCTCCAGACAAGGGACAGCAAACTGATTAATTTGAATGATATTAAATTGTAAAATTGCAGAGAATAATTAACTGATTAATTTAAACATCTAAACTTCCATATAACTTAGTGATTTTTTAATCTGTTCTTCATTAATTCTAAATCTGAATTTATAATCTTCTAAGTTTGGTTCAAGGAGAGAATAGACTTTTTCAGCTGTTTCTTTTGTTTCAAGATTATTGTAAATTTCTTTTTTTGCGGTTTCTATAAGATTACCCACCATATAATCACCCATCTTAGCTTCTTCTGCAGCTATTCTATTTTCATAACCAACAGCAAGAGCAACAATAAATTTTATATTATCCATTGAACAATGACATCTTAGTTTTCCTTCAGCCACCGCATTTTCATATTGATTAACATAGTTAGTTATTAATTCTCCATCATTTTTTGAATAAGGAATAACTTTTTTTAAATAATCAAGATGCTCTTCAAAAGTCAACTCTAAATCAGTATTTTTAATTAAACTATCGCCCCACATATAACTATTTAGTAGTAAATTATATAAAGCTATATATATTCAAGGATATAAATAAAGATCGGTTATTTAACTAATTTTTGGAATTAATATATCTTTTCCCAGTTTTAATAATGGACACTGGGTTAATTGGGTTTATTGTTTTTTTTGCTGCGATGGTTATGATTATTTATCTTAAAAGAGACAAACTTGAGAGGCATGGAATAGTTTTCATGATGAAAACAACAAAGTTGAGAAATAAAATCCAAAAAAATGCAATAAAATATAAAAAATTCTGGAACTTTTATTTTAATTTAGGTGTTATTGTTTCAATCCTCACCATGGTTTTTGGGATTGGATTTTTGATAAGCAATACTTTAACAATTGCTTCCGGAACAAGCGAAGCAGGATTCGCTTTGGTTCTTCCTGGAATAAGTTCTGAATTTTCTTATCAATCAGGATTATTTTTAGTTCCAATATGGTATTGGGTTATTGCAATTATTATTTTGATATTCCCTCATGAATTATCTCATGCTGTTGCGCTTGCAATGAACAAATTAAAAATAAAATCTCTTGGCGCATTCATATTTTTATTTATTCCAGGCGCTTTTGTTGAACCTGACAACAAACAGTTAAGTAAAGCGAGCAAATGGAAACAGTTGCAGGTTTTTTGCGCGGGTTCTTTTTCTAATTTAGTTACCGCAGTAATATTTATTCTTCTGTTAAATATCCTGTTGGTTGTTGCATACACTCCGCAGGGAATCTATTATTCTTATCCAGCAGATAAAATTAACAAAACTGATATCCTCGAGATGGGTAATTTTACTGATGGGTTGGCTGAGATAAAAACCCCTAGCACGATTTATTTGATAACAAGTCTTTGGTGGAACCAACAGGAAAATCTTACAGAAATTTATGTTTTTGAAGACTGGCCCGCAATAAGAAGCGGTTTATCTGGAACGATAAAAGGAATTGAAGGTTATGATATAAGCACTTCAGAAGATGTTTCCGCGATTTTGTCAAATTATAAACCTTATGACACCATTTCAATTGAGACAAGCGAGGATATTTATAATATCACTTTAGCGAACAACAATGGAAAAGCTTTTCTTGGAATTACTACAGGTTATGACCCAATTGCAAATATCTTAGCCCCAATGAATTACAGGGCTTATGTGATAAAAGACCCAATCTTTGAACAGGTCGGAGAATTTTTGATAATTTTAATCAGTTTTGTAATTATGGTTTGCATAGGCGTTGCAATCGTGAACCTGCTTCCAATGAAACCTCTTGACGGAGGTCTTGTAACTGAGGTTCTTACAAATGCAAAATTCACAAATATCCTTTCCTGGATAATATTTATTATGATACTTTATAATTTTGTGGGACCTTATTTGTTTTTCATTTAAATCTTTGGTTATAATTATTGAATATATTCCTTATTATTTCGTTTCCTGAGTAATTAATTCAATTATTTCTTCTTTATTTTTTAATCCGGAATAATTATTTCCATTGATAATCAATGAGGGGACTTCAGTTATATTAAATGACTTTGACAGAATATCGATGGTGGATAAATTTAAATCTTTATCCAAAGCAAAAATCATTATTTCAGGATATTGTTTTTTTATGCTGTCAAGATAAATACCCTGGTCTTTGCAGTTATCGCATTTTTTGTTGGAATAAAAATAGAGGATGTCCATAATATTTTTGCCGCAATTTTTTTCCAGTTTATTGGTGATTATCCAATATCGGATTAACAATAAATTGTAATCTTTTTTAATGTCATCATATTCTTTAATTCCAAATCTTTTGCTGTCAGCGCTGCGTTCATAATAAGCAACTCTTTCCGCAAGACTTTCTATTTCAGGCAACATCTCGTTAATATAAGATTCAAGACCCAAACATATTTTTTCATCAAGGGAATCCAGCAGCAGACTATTGGTTTCCTGCGTGTTCCTCATTCTCTCAAGAGATTCCAAATCCTCAGACAAACTGTTTAATTTACTTTGACTAAGAACACCCCCAAGAAAAAGACCTGCGATGAAGATGGATATTGTTATAAATAACACCATAATATACAGTTGCGTGTCTATTTTTCTTTTTACCATTTATTATTTCTTTTAAATATTTCGTATACCACAGCCGCAATCCAGAATGTGGAATATAGGAACGGGTAAATAAATAAGTACCCAAAATAGAATACTTTTTTCCCTTTAAAATCCATTTTTTCTCCCGAAATATATAGACTTATGAGTATTGTGGTTATACCTATTAGGAAGAATAATGCAAAAAAATAGGTATAGGAACTTATATACAAGATATCAAAATTGAAGACTAAAGGAGACCATTCGAAACCAACTAAATACAAGGTATGGATGTATTCAACAAAATCTGTAAGAAACATATATAAAGGCATGAAGAATAAAAATCCAAGAATAAAAATCCACACAAAATTGATTGGTAGTATGAAAAGACCAAGGTTCCCGTATTTTGAATTTCCCAGTAAATGTTTGTATTGGAATGTGGTCTGCAGATAGCCTCTATACCATCTAACTCTTTGCTGAAATAATTCTTTAAAAGTTGCAGGAGCTTCTGTGTCAACATATGCATTTGTGCAGTTTTCGATTTTATACCCTTTTTCATACATCCTGAAAGCCAGTTCAGTGTCTTCCACAAGACTGCGTTTATCCCACCCACCAATTTCTTTAAGTTGATCTGTTCTATAAATGGAACCTGGACCCGGGAGAACATATTGACAGTCAAATATTGCAAATAATTTTCTTAGATAAATTGAAAAAATATATTCAACCCATTGAATTTGTTGCATGAATGTTTGCGGTTTGTTGATTTTCATGGCAGGAGAAATAGCCGCAATATCTTTATCATCAAAGTGACCTATTATTTTTTTCAGGTAATTTTTTCTTGGAAAAGAGTCCGCATCCATAGAAACAACAAATTCGGTGTCGACCAATTTTAGCGCTATATTGAGTGAGTCTGCTTTCCCGGTATTTTTTTTATTAATAACAACCACTCTGCGGTTTTTTATGTTTTTGCAGATATCAGAAGTTTTGTCTGTGGACCCGTCATCTATACAGATAATTTTTATTTTATTTTCAGGATAATCAAGATTTAAAACTGAATTTATGCATTTGGATACGAACTTTTTTTCATTATAGGCCGGGATTAGAAAGGTGACTGAAGGATAATTTTTTGTGGGTTTGTCAACAAAAAATTTATAATGATTTTTAATAAAAACAACGAACCATAAGATGGAGCAATAAACCATTATAAAATAGCAGAACAGCTGGACAATATCAAATATTCCAAAATACCCAATAGATGAGAATTCCATAAATAAATACCTGTAATTTTAGGACACACTTAAGATATTTTGATAATTAAATTTATTATGAGACTTCCGGAATTTGCAGGCACTTTTTACCCTTCAACAAAAGATGAACTAAAAGCGGAGTTGAATCTGTTATTTCAGGTAAAGACAGAATATTATAACAATGCTTTGGGAATTATTGTGCCTCATGCAGGTTATCTCTATTCTGGTCAGGTTGCCGCTAAAACCTACAAAGCAATTTCAGGAATAAAGAAGAGGAATTTTGTGATTCTTGGTGTGGACCATCAGGGCAGAGGGATTATTGCAACTTCAAAGGAAGACTGGCAAACGCCTTTAGGGACAGCGAAATTGGATCGGGGTTTTTCTGATTATTTGACAAAAGAGCAGGCGATAATACCGGACGAATTTGCGCTTAAAGGAGAACATTCAATAGAAGTCCAGATTCCCTTTTTGCAGTATCTTTTTGATGATTTTGGATTTGTTCCAGTGCAGGTGCCAAATATTTCTTATAAAGAAATTCTTGAACTTGCAAAATTGTTGAGCGAAGAGGATTATTTTTTTATCGCGACTTCTGATTTAATTCATTATGGTTCTTCATACAATTTTTTTCCAAAAGAAAGTTTGTATGATCCAAATGATTATGTTAAAAATCTAGACAATGAGATAATCGAACAAATAGGCAAATTTGACGGGAAAGGTTTTTTGGATTATACAAGAAAGAAGGATCTAACAATTTGCGGGGCAACGCCAATAGCATTGTTATTAGAAATAGCTAAAAATTTAGGATGTAAAAAAATAGAAAAAATTGCACATGACACTTCTTTTTCTTCTTCGCATAACCTTTCTACAATTGTTGGTTATGGGGGCTTAGTTATTTCCTGATTTTGTGATATCTTTTGCTTGATTCCATAATTGTTTGAATATGGGTTCCATCAATTCATTTGCGACATGAGGACTTTGTGTCCAAAAAGCAATCTCCTGTGAAGGTTCAATTTCAGTGTCATTTACTAAACCCATAAGAACATGCTCTCCATCAATTATTTGTAATTTACCAACAGGCAATTCAATACCTTCAAGATGTTTTAAATTTGCGTAAGGCAATAGTTCCATAGCCTGTTTTCGGTTTCTGGTTGTTATTGGACCCATTATGTTAATCTCAACATTGTTGCCTTTTAGTTTGCTTAAGGATCTCATATGTTCTTTTAAATCCACAATTCCTTTTTCTGAAGTTAAAATATTTACCTGTTTTTTTGCCTTGGACAATAAAGTTTTTGTCTGCATTTTTATTTTATCTTCTGATTTTATAACTGCGTTGAAACTTCCAGGGGAAACCATTTTTAAATCTTTTTTGTATAAATCAACTAAGTTGGTCATAATATCACTTTTTTTTAGTTCTTCCAGTCTTGTGGCTGTAAGTTCAGCTTCTTTTTTGATATTGGATTTCAGGTTTTCAAATGCTTCTTTTGGTTCAACTGCCACATATTTAAAAGGGCTTCCATGTTGCACAACCACAAAACCTTTTTGTTCAAGTGATTCTAAAACATCGTAAACTCTTGCTCTTGGAACACGGGATAATTCAGAAAGTTCACTCGCGGTTGCAACTTTTTTGATTAAAATTGCCGTATATAAATTCCTCTCGTAAAGGTTAAGACCAATACCCCTTAAACTTTCAAGGACTTTTCTCGAAACTGTTTCTGGTACCACCATATTATATAACTAATTATAAGTTTTATATACTACAAATATACCTCTGTTTTGTGGGTACAAACCACTATATTGGACTTATTAACATTTTTAACGTTCTTATAAATGGGTTTTAAGAAATTGTTGCTTAGTTGGCAGGTATTGCTGTTATTATTTTGTATAGTGGGTTCTATAGTGGCGATAAGCCCAAAGCTTAATTCTTCAGGGGTGATAATTACCAGTGTTGGAACCGGAGCTTTTGAGGGGAAACTTGATTTAGGGACTGTAGTTTATTCCGCAAATATGGTTGGTCAGGAATCAAAGGAAATAAATTATCTGGCGGATTTGCTTCAGTTTCAGGGCGAGAAAGGTTATTTAAATTTGAATACCGATAAAGGAACTAAAAATATTAAATTGCAGGAAGGGTGTTTGTTTAATATTTCTGTGAGTAAAACCGAATCATCTAATCTGAAATTTGGTCTTGATATAGACGGTGGTATAAGGGCCTTACTTGAACCCGTTCAGTCTTTGCAGGGAAATAAAACAAATATTACTGCAGATGAAATAATTTCTGTTCTGGAAACAAGGATAAATATTTATGGGTTGAGGCAGGCAGAATTTAGGAAACTTGAAGTTGGCAATAAGGATTTGATAATGGTTCAGATAGCAGGGGGAACAGAAGATGAGATAACTGATTTGTTATCCAGAGAAGGGAATTTTGAAGCCAAGATACCAATAACAGTAAAAAATGGCTCTGTATTTACTTTAGGGAATTTTGTTGAAGGTGGGGTTGAGGATTATTTGGTTAAGATTTTGGATAATTCCACAATAAAAATTAATGAGGATGTTTATAACCTTGGAGATAAGTTTGTTTTGAAAGGAATTGAATTTAATATAAAGAATTTAACTTCAAAGCAAATGGTCCTTGAAGGTCTTGTTTACACAACAAAAGAAATTACTTCAGTTGGCATCCCCGCCACCAGCAATTATTTTGGTAAAACTGAGAGGGGTTATAAATTCCAGTTTGGTGTGGTAGTTTCTCCTGAAGGAGCAAAAAAGTTTGCTGAGATAACCCAGAATTCAGATAAAATAATAAGTCCTGGAGGCAGTCAGTTATCTGAGAGAATTTATTTTTATCTTGACGGCAAAGAAACTGATGCTTTAACAATTGCAGGTGATTTGAAAGGCAGGGAAATAATGAACCCGGTGCTTACTGGACATGGCGAGACAGAAGAAGAGGCGAGGCAAAATATGAATCAGTTGAAAGCTGTTTTAAAATCAGGAAATTTACCTGTAGAGCTTGAAGTTGTTTCAATGGACCAGTTAAGCGCAACTTTAGGTGGTGGTTATTTATATTTAATTGCACTGGCGGGATTAACCGCAATATTTTCAATTAGCGCAGTTATTTATATTAGATATAGAAATCTGAAAATTTCAATAGGCACTATATTTACAATGCTTTCAGAAGCAATAATAATTTTTGGTTTTGCTGCCCTAACAAATTGGAATTTATCCACACTTGCTTTTGCTGGAATTGTTGCGGCAATTGGTTTTGGGGTTGATGACCAAATATTAATTATTGATGAAACCAGAAACAAGAAAGAAAGGTATTCTCTTAAGGAAGGTCTGAAGAGAGCTTTTTTCATGATTTTTGGAGCAGGAGCCACAACAATCTGCGCCATGCTTCCAATATTATTTGCTGGGTTTGGAGTTTACAAAGAAATAGGAGGTTTTGCTTTAACAACAATTATGGGTGTATTAATAGGAATCCTAATCACAAGACCGGCTTTCAGTAAATATGTTGAATATGTTTTATCGGAGTAGTTGATTATAAATCATTTAAAATTTTCATTATTTTATTAGGGTAACCCGAGATGAGATTGTTAAATTGGTGACTAAAAAATATCTGGATATGGGTATAAGGCATCTTCCCGGAGAATATGAAATTATTAGTGGCGATAATGTGCATCTTACTCTTTCACCTGCATTTTCAATAAAACATTCTTTAGAGGACACTAAAAAGATGATAATAGGCTCTGAGAAGCAAGTAAGAGATTATGAAATAAACGAGGTTTATGTGAAAGGCTCAATGGATTTAGATGATTGTAGTGACCTTTTTTCATTTCAGTAAATTTATGGATGAAGAACTCGAAGAAAGAAATTTGGACAGATCAAGTCGTAGCTGGGGCAGTAAAATAGCCAAAAAACCTTAAATTTTAGAGAAGAATTTAATGAAGAAGAATTATTGAAGGTTATTGGTTCTGTAATTGAAGCAGAAAACTTATTTGCTGAAATCTATAAAAGAAACAAAAAAAAGAGTCTCAGTGATTATAAAACTTCAAAGAACTTATTTTACAGTTCCAAGGTATTATAATAATCAATCCTATGTTTAAAGATTTCAATAAGATTATGGTATTCAAAGAAATCCTCAAGAAATTGAAAAGTGGAAAACTCCATTTTACACTTATAGACCCGGACAAACAAACAGTGGAACAGGTTGCGGGAATCGTAAAAACAGCGGAAGAAGCTGGAACAGATGCTTTAATGGTTGGTGGTTCAAGTTCAACTGCAATAATCCAACTGGATGAGACTGTTAAGAAAATCAAAGGGTCTTCTGATTTGCCAATAATTTTATTCCCAAGCACTCATGCCGGAATATCCAAGTATGCTGATGCAATATTCTTTATGTCTTTATTAAATTCCAGAAGCACGGCTTATATGGTGGATGAGCAGTTAAGAGGAGCCCCTCTTGTGAAATCTTATGGTTTGGAGCCTATTTCCATGGGATATTTGATGTTTGAATCAGGGAATGTCTGCACCTCGCAGCTTGTTTCTGATGCCAAGCTTCTACCGAGAGACAAAGCGGACGTTGCTGTTGCGTATGCCCTTACAGCGCAGTATTTCGGGATGAAATGTGTTTATCTGGAAGCGGGTTCAGGGGCTAAATATTCTGTGTCTGAGGATATTATTACAGCTATTAAAAAATGTCTGGATATCCCGATTATTGTTGGTGGAGGAATCAGAGATAAAGAGACAGCAAGAAAGAAACTAGATGCTGGAGCGGACATAATTGTCACAGGCACAATAAATGAAGACAACAAGACCAGAATGGTGGAAATAATCAGCGAGATCAAGAATTACAAATAATTTAATAAATAAAGAGTCTTTTAAATTTTTAATCCAAATTAATTTAAGTTGGCGACCATAGCGGAAGGGGTACACCTGTTCTCATCCCGAACACAGAAGTTAAGTCTTCCAGCGATTTGGTAAGTACTGCCTTATGGGTGGAAACACCATGACGTTGCCGACTTATTATATTTATTTTGATTTACCATTTTAATCACCACAAAGTATTTAAAATTTTATAAATATTGAATTGTGGGTATATATAATTGGGATTTGGGAATATTATATCCAGAGGATGTCGGTTTTAATCATAATATAAGTGTGGTTACTGATTTATATAAAAAACTTGAAGGAACGAATACCGGGGATTTAGATCTTTATTCTTTAGTACCTCATTCTTTAGTTCCTCATAGGGTTGGGAGAACTAATTATATTAAGAACAGTCAACCAATTATTGAAGAAGCCAAAAAAAGAAATGGAATTGTTAAGAGCAGAAAAAGAACTCACAGGTCCAGAGGCTCTGTCGCGAGCAAATAGTATTTCTAGAACTCTTGGTGATGCTGTGGAGGGATTAATGGAAACAGAACGTTATGAGACTCTCATATCCACTTATGAATTGATGGCGTATGCTTATAAACAGGCAACAGAAAAAGTTCCAGAAGCAGAATCTGGCACAGTAGAACCCCCTTCAAGTTTTTGGGAAATGAGGGCGGTACAAACAAGATTAAAACAAAGGAGGTCTAGATAATTATGGCAAGAAGTGTTTGTTCTGGAATTTCTTAGGGAACTTATTTTAATCCAGGCTCATTAGATTTTCATAAAATTGTTGGAGTCTATTTCCCAGAACCTATTAAAACAAGTGAACTTGGCGTTCTTAATAAAGAAGGTGGTGTTGCGCATACTGCAAAAGTTTGTAGGTCTGAGTTTTCTGAAAATTATAAAGAAATACCTTTAGATGTCAGAGACGGAATTAAGAATTATGCGTTGAGAACAATAGAATCTTTAAAAGGAGAAACTGCAGATAGAAAAGAAGATTTACCTCACGAATTGAGCGGATTAACTCTGAAATATATACTCTAGACTTTGATTTTTGGAGAGTTTTAATGGATACAGAGTTGAAACTTGAGGGATCTGGTATGACAGAAGAGGAAATTAGAGGTTTTGGTGGAGAGGTTGAGGACTTAGCCATGAGGTGTATTGGAGGAGTAGAAATAGATAAAATGCTTAATGGAATTACAGAAAAGTATGAGAACGAAATTAAACCAAAAGCAACAGAATATCTGAGTAAGTTAGATAAAACAAGACAACAAACAGAAGAATTAAATAAACTTCAAATATTTTATCAATCTCTGCAATAAAATCAAATTTTAAATTAACTCTAGTATCCAAGGCAAAACAAACAACAAAACCTGCGTTATTCCAAATCCAAGAATCGCAATTTTAATTCTGTCAATTACTTCGATATCAGACATTATCAAAAATGTAAGAGCAATCCAACATAGTAAATCAAGAAGCACAAATCCAAAAGGAATTCCTATGAAATATGAATTAAGAAACATAAAAGCAATTGAAGGAACAATATTTGCGGCAAGAGCAATAATGATTGCGTGTTTAAATTCCAAATTGTGTTTAATAATATTGCTTGAAAGCATCATCCCAATTGCTGCAAGTATTGATGGAATTAGCCAGTTTAGTAAAACATATATATTAAATACCATAATAACAATTATATTTATTTCTTTGCGGGTTTTTTCCTGTCTGAAATTTTTATTCTTTTTTTATCTCCCATTTCAAGAGAAATAATTTGCAGGTTTGAGGGTTTTATTGGAATCTGAATTTCTTTTCCATCTTCTTTTTTTCTCTTTACATCTTCAACGTAAACTGATAAACTTTTTAAATTAAGACCCGTAACCTTTGAAATCCTACCTTTAAAAGTGCCTCTCATAACTTTTACTTTATCTCCAGCTCTTACAGGAAAACTTCTTCTGTCATATTTATCTCTCAGTTCCTGGCTGAGATTTGTGTGCATAAGTCTCTGCCTCACATGTTTTGGTGCAGTTCTCATATATTTTCTCTGTTTTCTCGCCTGTACGCTGACATTCCATTTACTGCTAAAGTGCTGTCTCATTTAATTATTAAATAAAAACTAATAAACCTTTTTCACTCAAAAAGAGTTTTTCCAAAAATAAATATATCTATATATAATTCTCTTTATTTATAATTCTCTTTATTTATCTATGAAGTGGGTTAATGAGGATTTTATCTGGGGAATTATGATTTCCGTTTTAGTTCTTACCTTATTTATTATTGTTTCTCTATTTTCCCAATTTCCAGCCACAATTTACAATATAATTTTCCTCCTCATGACAATTGATATGGTGACTATGTTATATTATATCTCTTATATTTCAAGGACAAAATTAACTCAAGGCGAGACCAAAGAAGAATTAAGAGTGAGGCTAAATTTAATAGAACTTGGCAAGAAAGAGGCGGAGAAGCGTTATTACAATAGAATGATAGGTGATAAGATATATAACAAGATAATGCAGGATTATGAGCAGGAGGATATAAACTTAAGAAGCAAATTGAAAAATTTAAAATTAAGGAAATAAAAGGAATTATCTAAAATATTAATTAATAAATGCAATTTAAAAAACTAAATAAATAGGAAGTAATCTGTTTAAATATATTAATAATTTTAGCTATTTCAAAATCTCCTGAACTTGCAGAATCTCTTTTTTCTGTTTTTTGGATTTTCTCAGAAGAATCATTCTTTTCCTGGATCCCGGGATAGAGCCGTCTACAAGCACATATTTTGTTTTTACGAGCCCATATTCTTTAAATCCATGAACCGGATTAATTTCTTCAAGATTGTCTGAAATCTTTAAAATTAATTTGTTATACTCAGTTCTCTGGTGAAATCCCATTTGACCCGGCATTGGAACCCTCCAGTCAATTTTCCTTGGCATAACACTACCAATAGAACCAACTCTTCTCCTACCTTTCTTTGCTTTATGGCTTCTTAGTTTACATCCAAATCTTTTAATTGTGCCTTGTGTGCCTTTTCCTTTGGTTATGGAAGTTACTTCAATCAAATCCCCATCAGAAAAACAATCTTCGACTTTAAGTTCATTTCCAAGAAGCTCTTTTACTTTGTCCAATTCAAGTTTGCACCCAAGTTCAAATACTTCAGGCGTTTTCTTCAATCCGGTTTTTCTTGGGAAATTGGTCACTTTTATTCTCAGTTCATCAAATTCTTCGGGTATTTTCCCGTATTCTTCGGTTTTAATTTTAATCTTCCTTTTCAAATCTTTTTTTAAATCTTTTGGCAATTCTTTAATATTGAAATATTCTGTTATTTTTCTGTTATTTTTATAAAAAGCAATACCTATAGGATAAATCACTGGAATTTCAAGAACTGTGGCTGCTCTTACAATTTCTTTACCCTGATTTACATTTTTTCTGGATTCTGTTGCGGAATATTGCACCATCCCGACTTTATAAG
>QMZS01000015.1 GCA_003663295.1 Candidatus Aenigmatarchaeota archaeon
ATAATCATTTGATAATATTTCTTAAGATAATCATTTGATAATATTTCTTAAGATAATCATTTGATAATATTTCTTAAGATAATCATTTGATAATATTTCTTAAGATAATCATTTGATAATATTAGTTATGGTATTGTTTATTGAAAAGGCAAAAGAAATTATTTTGAATAATAAAATAGATAATGGAATAAGAGCAGGTTATTATTATCCTGAATTTTGGATAAGAGATGCTCTTATTTCAACGCTTGGAATGGTTGCTTCCGGTGATAAAAATTTGATTGAAATGGCAAGGAGAATTATAGATGTCGCTTCCAAATATCAGAAATTTACAGGACAAATTCCAAATAAAATTTCTCCTGAAGATAAGGTTTGTTTTGGAGAAGGCGGTTGCGTTGATTCAAGTTTATGGTACCCAATCATGGTTTTAAATTTCTATAAAACCACTAAAGATTTAAATTTCCTTAGAGACCATTATAAAAAAATAAACAAGGCTCTTAACTGGGCTTTATGCCTTGACCAGAATAATGACTGGTTGATTGAGACAAATGAGGGTTCTGATTGGATGGACTTGCTTTTGAGAAGCGGAAGGGTTCTTTATGATAATGTGCTACTTTACAAAGCTTTGAAGGACGCGGACGAAATAAATGGGATTTTTGGGAAAGAAGAAAGGTTTGGGTGGATTGCGGAAAACCTAAAAGAAAGCATTAATTTATTTTTCTGGCCAACAAAAGAGAGTCTTGAGAAAATAAAAAAAGATTATGGTCATACAGGAATTGAGAAGGATATAGAAATTCTTGGAGAAGAACTGGAAAAAGAAAGAAATTATTATCTTGCGGATTTGGGTTTCAGGAAATTTGATTCAAGATTTGATTCTTTTGCAAACCTGCTTGCGGTTTTGTTTGATGTTGCGGATGATGACAAAAAAAGCAGGATTCTGAATTATATTGAAAATGAAAAAATAGACGAACCTTATCCTCTAAAAGTATTGCACCCGCCGATTCAACGAAGCGACCCTTTCTGGAATTTTTATTATCGATGGTCGGAGTTGCCTTATTTGCAGGAACCAGGAAACTATCATAATGGGGGTATATGGCCCTTTATAGGCGGTTTTTACATTACAACCCTGAAAAAAGAGGGAAGAGATTTTGAGAAGAAATTTGATAAATTAGTTGAAAGTTGCAAACTGGAAAACTGGAGATTTTCTGAGTGGTTGAATTCAGAAGGAAAACCGATGGGCTCCGCAAACCAGAGTTGGAGTGCGACAATGTTGCTTTATGCTTATTATTATTGAGATTTTAAACTATTTAAAGTTTTATATATTATTTTAGGGTACTGAAATATCTTGATAGGGTATTGGAGAGTCTTCTTTCTGCAGGGAATGTAAAAAAACAGCCAAATTATATTTTCCAAGATAGAGGTAGTTATTATTTGAAGGGATGGGCAAATTTGAATGAAGCTGAAGAATTTCTTAGAAAAAATTTGAATCTCGAGGTTTAATCTTAGAATATGAAATAATTAAGGAAGAAGATAATGATACCGAACCCAAATTGTTTATAGATAGAATAATTCTTGAGGGTAGGATTAGGGTGTTTAATGTAAGCTATGATCCATTAACTGATTTAATCATATCAAAAGATTATAAACCTACCTTGTTTTATAGAGGTATGGTGAATTATGACCCAAAAGTTGAGGATATTCTAGATAAATCCGATAAAATTTTATATAAGTCTTTGTATTAAGAATATAATTTACCTAAAAATATTATTTTATGTTGATTAGATAATTCTCTTAAAAGTTTTATTCCATTTCCGTCCTTTTTCATCCATGCGTTTTTCAAGTATTGTTGCAATTAAGGCATTTTTCTGTATTTTTTTATCTGTGTTCCAGAATTCTTTTACCCAATATTCATCGCCGGAAAGAATCTGTTGAGTACCTGTAAGATAAATTTCAACATCGCCAAATGCCAAAGTTTTCTCAAAATAGTTCCTGTCAAGAATTTCATAAACAGGAGTTTCAATAGTTAATTCATCAAAATCATAACCTTCCAATTTATAATAGCCAGGCATTTTCCATTTTTCTTCTATATTTATTTTTCTTAGGTGACCCAGATATTCTTCAATTATCACTTTTTTCCATACATCAAATTCTCCGGTTTCATAAAGTTCAATAGTATGACCTTCATCACCTTCAATATATTTAGACCATTCATACCCATCTTTAGATTCTTCCCGTATTTCATAGGTTGTGTTGAAGGGATAGATGATAGGGGTATGAATAAAAAGAGTGTTGGAAAAAGGAATGGCTAATAATAATTCTTTATCTTCAATGGGTTTTCTTTTTCTGAAATAATCCTTCATATCCATACAATTGTTTATTAGGAATTAATTTATTGTTTTATTTTTTGCCTGATTTTAACCCTATTTATAGGTTATTATCTTTTAATTTCAGCATATTTTATAATTTGGAATAAATATATGAACCAAAAAATTAAAGGGAATTTGCCGATAATTATTCTTATTTTACTTTCATCTTTGGGCGTTATCGCCGGTTCTTTTATAGCTCCAATTGAAGTTAGGTTTATTCAGTCTCTCACCCATAACCCTATATTAATAGGTCTTACCTTTTCAATAGGAACTTTTTTCATGTTTATCTTCTCTTTATATCTTGGAAGAAAAAGTGTGGTGATAGGAAAGAGAAGAATATTATTTATCGGTCTTTTAACAGGACTTTTTTATCCATTGATCTATGCTACTTCCTTAACAGTTTTTCAGTATATGTTTGGAAGGGTTGCGTGGGCTTTGGCGTGTGTAGCATCTGGAACCATGATAAATGCTTTGTTTCAGGATATAATATCAAAAAGAAAAAATATTGCTGAACTTTCAGGATGGTATTATTCAGTTAGGTCTATAGCAGGGACTGTAGGTGCGGTAGCAGGCGGGTTTATTGCGGATTTTTATGGGTTGTTAATACCTTATTATTTGGTAATTGCGGCTTATTTAATTTCTCTTGCGCTTTTTTTAAGTTTTATGAAACCAATGGAAGAAGAAAAATCAAATGTTGAACCGCAAAAAATTTCAGTAAGTTTGAAAGATATAATTTCAAATCCATTTCTTTTTTTGAGGTTTTTTACTGAAGGTATAACGCAGTCTCATTGGGTGATGGAACCAATACTTTTCCCTTTGATTCTGTATGCTATGACCGGAACAAATGCTGCTACAGGTGTGGTTTTTGGAGCTATGGGTGTTCTTGCGATGATTTCAAATCCATTAGCTGGGAAATTAATAGATAAAACTTCTCCAATTACTGGATTGAAAATAGCCTTTATATTATATACTTTTTCTTTGCTTTTTCTTTCGTTATCGAGGAATTTTATACCGTTTATTATAGGCGCTGTTATTCTTTCGCTTGGAAAAACATTTAATGGACCTTCCATGAATAAAATAGAAACAGAGAACATTAAAAATGAATACAGGGGGGAATATTTGAGTTATTTTAATATTTATGATGTATTAACAGGAACCCTGGCTGCTTTTATTGTTGGTGTATTATTGGTATATTTCACACCACATCAGATTTTGTTTTTATTTGCCATCTTTACAGCAGTTGGTTTTATTGGGGGTATGATTCTTTTCAAAATGAAACTTGAGGCAAAAAAATAAAAAATCTATTTAATATCGTTTATCCCCTGCATATAAATCCACCCCAAATTTTTATTGGTGGACGAAATATTATGATGAAATAATAAATTTTTTATTTTAATCAATATTTATTATACTATATACCAAAGTTATATAATTATGAAGATTGCTTATTTTGTGTGGGAGTATCCGCCGTTGATGGTTGGAGGTCTCGGCACTTATGCTTCGCAGGTTGCTCCAAGGCTTGCAAAGTTTGGCAATGATATCACGGTTTTTACTTTGAATGATGGAACCCTTAAAACAAGCGAACAGATGGGTGATGTAAAAGTGCACAGACCAAATATTATCAGAGCTAAAGAAATGTTGAATTTGATTGTAAGCGAAAATTTGCATAATTGGGGTGAATATTTGAGTTTTTTTAACAAAATATTTTCTTATAATTATCTTTCTGCGGCGAAATTTTTAAATGAAACTTTAAAAAATGAGAAATATGATTTGGTTGTGGTTCATGATTGGTTATCTGCAATTGCAGGACTTATAATTAAACAGGATACTGATTTGCCTATTGTTTTTCATATGCATTCAACTGAGCAGCAAAGAGTTGGCGGAGGGAGTCCAACAATAAGAAGTTTTGAAAGAGAGATGGCGGAGCAGGCTGATTCCATCATTACAGTTTCTTATGCAATGAAAGAACATTTAATAGAATTGGGTTATCCCGAAGAAAAAATAAATGTTGTATGGAACGGGTGCGATACTGATAAATATAAATTAGAAAATGTGAACTGGGATTTAGTGGATGAATTAAAAAAGAAATATAAAATTAAGGAAGATGAAAAAGTTGTGTTCTTTGTTGGAAGATTGACTTGGATTAAAGGTGCGGAAAGTTTAGTGCGAGGATTTCCCTTGGTTTTAGAAGAATATCCAAACACAAGATTGATTGTTTTAGGTAAAGGAGAACAACAACAAAGTATTGAGGAACTTGTGAAGGGAAATGGAATGGAAGATAAGGTTGTTGTGAGGTCTGAGTTTGTTTCTGAGGAAGAGAGAATTGCGCATTATGCTTTATCAGACCTTGTTGTTTTCCCAAGTACTGCGGAACCTTTTGGTATTGTTTCACTTGAAGGAATGTGCCTGAAGAAACCTGTGATTGTTGGGGCAAGCGGTATATCTGGATTTAGGGAACAGGTTATTAATAGCGGAGATGAGCAAACCGGAGTTCATGTTGATGGGAGAAGTTATGAAGATATTGCTTGGGGGATAAAAGAAGTTCTAAAAGATGATAATAAAGCTAAGGAAATGGGCGAGAGAGGAAGGAAGAGAGCTGAGGTGATTTTTAACCTTGACAGGGTAGCTTCAGAGACCTTGAGCGTGTATAATAAAGCTGTTGATAATAAGAGTAAATAATTAATTTTTGTTAATTATGGGCCTGTGGTCTAGTTGGTTAGGTCAGTTTTTCTTTGGTTTAGATTGAAGGAAAATCTGTGATAAACGTCGCCTTGACATGGCGGAGATCCCCAGTTCAACTGAGCTTTTCTTTCTTAAAAAGAAATAAAAGTTCAAGCAAAAGAAAGAAAAAATTTGGAAAATCTGGGCGGGCCCATATAGCACTATAAACCGGTATTCAATAGAGATTTATAATATAAAAAATTATTTTAAAATTCGAAAATAATTAAAGCCTATAAAACCAAAAATTAAATGCTTTTTAGCAGACTATTGCAGTCTTTAGTTATTGAATCACATGCTTTTTCTATTGATTTCTTTGCATTTTTTCCTTCAATGAGTAGTTGCATATTATCTAAAAATGGATGTTTTGAGCCATAAGCGGCTCTTTTTACATCTTTTTCTTCCCAGAGCCTATCAACCAGCAAGTTAAGTAGGGTTGAGGTTTCTTCTGTTTCCAAAACAGTCATATCTTCTTTATTTTCTACAATTTTCATATAATAATTTAAAATTAAATAATTAATGGCAACAATATCAGAATTGATAAAGAAAGCGGGCAACTTTGCGAAACTTTCGAGTAAAGACAAAAAAGAAGAGGTGATGGGAGACATTTCTATGGAAAAGATCAAGGAGATGGCTAAAAACCGGGAAATTCCCGGGAATACCGTGGAAGCAAGAATAAGGCAAATCATTGGTTCATGCGTCTCTTACAGAATCACCATAGATGGAAAAGATCCAAGAGAATTAACGCAATATCCAGATTGAAATAATTTATTTGTTTGAATATTCTAATTTATTTAGTGGATTAATTTTTACATTTCAACATGCTCCCCTATTTTAGGAGCAATGGCTTCAATCCCCAATTTGGATTTTATATCATTTGCGAATTTCTTTGTGTTGTCTCCGTGAACGCATACAACTTTTTTTGGATTTGCTTTTTTGATAAGATTTAATAATTCAGTTCCTCCAGCATGACCGCTAAAGTTATATCTTTGGATTTCTATATTAACTTTGAATCTCATTTCTTCATTTTCAAAATATCCGGTTTCGAGCAGTTTTTTGCCTGGAGTTCCTTCTGCCTGATATCCGGTTATTAAAAGACATGCGTCTTTGAAATCTCTTGCTTTGTTTAGGTAATACAATATAGGACCTCCATTAAGCATTCCTGAGGTTGTGATCACAATACCCCCTTCTCTTAAGATTTTATTTCTCTGTTTTTTTGTTCTTACGAAGTTCACTTCCCGAAGGGCTTTTCTTAATTTACCTGCGTCGTTGATATAATCTTTGTGGAATAATATGATGTCTGCGGCTTTTTGCCCCATTCCATCAAGATAAATTTCTCTTTTAATGTTATTTTCCTGTAACATCAATAATAATTCCTGAGCTCTTCCAACAGCAAATGCTGGAAGCATAACAAGACCATGACCATGTTCTTTAATTTTTTCTACAAACCTTTTTTCTTCAAGTTTTCTGTCTGCGTGTTCCCTTCCTGCATAAGTTGATTCTGTTATGAGGCAGTCAAGTTTGGGATATTTTTGAGTTCCATATCTGACTAGATGGGTATCGATAGTATTTATATCTCCAGTGTACAATACATTTTTTGATCCTGAGACAAACATTGATGCGGATCCCGGGATGTGTCCTGCGTTAAAAAATTCTGCTTGCAGATTTCCGACTTTGAATCTTTTGTTATATCCCTGAGGTATTGCATGTTTGTTCATTTTCATAATATCCGCTTTTGTGTATTCTGCGTAATTTCTGGTTATTTTTCCGACCTTTATATAATCTTCAAGAAGTAGGTTCATTAAGTCCAGGGTTGCGGGGGTTGCGAATAAGTTTGGTGTCTGAAATTTATAAAGCAGAGGAACCATCCCTGAATGGTCCAGATGAGCATGTGAGATAAGCACACTATCTACTTGCACATTGGGTATCAAAGGAAGCAGTATCTCTGGTTGCAGTTCAACTCCATATTCAAGCAAAACATTTGTATTATTATCTTTAACTAAAAAAGCTTCTCTCCCCACTTCATCGCACCCTCCTAAAAATTTAATTATCACTTTCTTTTACCTTTCAATTTCTTCACAATTGGTTTTTTCTTAACAGGTTTCTTTACCGCAGTTTTCTTCACAACCCTTTTTGGTTTTGTTGCAACTTTTCTTTTAACGGGTTTTTTAGTTATAATCTTTTTGACGACTGTTTTTGGTTTGATAATAGGACTTACAATCCTTTTTTCAAGTAGGTTTACGGGTTTTGCAATCAATTCTTCTTCTCTAAATTTTCCTGTTTTTTCAAGATAATATGAACAAATTATAAGCATCCATAAAGGTGTGAGTAAATACATAGCAAATGTTCCTACAAAGGGAATAAGGGATATTGATGAGAATAAATAAATTATCAAAATCAATAACAATAATTCCAGATAATTTTCTTTTCCAAGTGAGAATCCTTGTTCAATAGATTTAGAGATTCTTTTACCCAAAATAACACCGGGAAGAATAAGTATGAAAAATGGGGTTATTAACCAAATTGGTATGAGGTAAGTAATTATTAAAAGAGGGGTATATTCAGGCAAAGCTAAAAAAGGGAACGCAACTATAATAATTGTTGCCAAAATCAGAACCGGGATAAGAATCGCGATAAGAATTAACCAAATCATGAGATTTGCGGCAATATAAGAACCTCCTCTTTCTTTGATTGTATTAAAGAACACATTTATATCCGCTTTTTTGGCAATACTTTTCAAACAAACACCCCACAAACCAGTTTGTAGTAAAATGGTTATAATTGAACCTAATAAGAAGAATATGAATAGAATCCCTAAATTAGAAGGACCCATAAATTCAAAAACTTCTGAAATAAGTCCGGTATCTCCAGTATTTCCGCTAAATAGCAGATAATAACTCCCTTTCAGACTCTGTTCTACATCTCCGGTTCCTGCAAGAAATCCAAGCAATATAAATGAAACTAATGTTGTGAATATTATTAAAGTTGCAAGAATTAAAGTCCTAAAATTCTTATTATAACTTTCAAACCCCACTTTAAAATGCTTTAAAATTGTGCACATAATTATATTTTATTATATATATAATCTAGTGTAATTCATTAGTATTATGTTTAATCTAGGGTACCTTGTTATTATTTTAAGTTTTTAATTAGATTTATGGACCCAAAACTATTTGGAAAATGGGATTATGATGTTGAGGTGGAAGACCTTGGTTTGAGGAGATATATTAATCTTGAACCCAGGATTTTGCCTAAATCAGATGGCAAAACCACAGATAAACAGATTGTAGAGCGTTTAATAACCCGTTTGATGGTTCCAGGGCACAAAGGAAAGAAACATAAGTTCACTTCAGGATTGTGTTCAGGTAAATACCAGACAATTTACCAGTTTGTTGAAGAAGCTTTTGATATTATTTCTGAAAGAACCAAGAAAAATCCAATATCTGTGTTTATAAAAGCGCTTGAGAATGCTGCGCCTTATGAATTGACAGTTTCCCAGCAGATAGGCGGTATTGTGGCAAGGAAACCTGCCTTATGTGCCCCAAAAAAGAGACTTGACCTTGCTTTAAGGAAACTTGTGCAGGGAAGTTATGCGAAGACTTTTAATAAAAAGAAGAAAATGTCTGCAATATTGGCAGAAGAACTAATTGCAGCTTCTCTGAACAAAGATGAAAGTTATGCTGTGGCTGAAAGGAATAGGAATGAGAAAGAAGCTGAGGGTGCAAGGTAATTTCTATATTTAATCTGGTTACTTATAAATTTTTTTTAATGTAGATTATGGCAGAAGATGTTAAAGCACTCTATGGATTTATAGAGAAAATTGCGGAAAAAGGCAGAATAGCCAAGGGCGTAAATGAAGTCACAAAACAAGTAGAAAGAGGAAGCGCAAAACTTGTGGTGACAGCTCAGGATGTTGACCCAAAGGAAATTTTGATGCATATTCCTGTTTTATGCAAAGAAAAAAACATTCCTTGCACCGAAGTTCCATCAAAAACAGAATTAGGAAAATCAGCAAAATTGATTGTAAGTTGTTCTACTTTGGCAGTTCTTGATTTCGGGGGACTTGAAAAGGAAGCGGAGAAATTTTTAAAATAATTAATATTCTGTTTGATTTTGTTGTGGTATTTATTTAATATTTAGTGTTGTTTTTATTTGGCTATTGTTTTCAGTATTTATTTTTGTATAGCTCAGCATATTTTTAGAATGGTATTGATTAATGCTGGATTAAAAACAGACTTATATTTATTATGAATCCCCACTTTGAACTTATCAGACCAAACATTTGTTTATTATCTGTGTTTGGTTTAATAGCGGGTTTGCTTCTTGTAGGCATACCTATTGAGTTGTGGTTTTTTCCGATTGTTGCGGTTTTTTTAATTTCCGCTTCAGGAAATGTAATCAATGATTATTTTGATATTGAAATCGATAAGATCAACAAACCAAAGAGACCTTTGCCTTCGGGAAGGATTTCAAAGAAGCAGGTAATTATTTTTTATCTTTGTTTGTCTTTGATTGGATTAATTTTATCTTATTTTATCTCAGTTAATTTTTTCATGCTTTCAGTTTATAACACAATTTTGGTGTTTGTTTACTCGTTGAGATTTAAGAAAAACCCAATTGGAAATGTTGTGGATAGCTGGCTGGCGTGTTCGGTTTTTATTGCCCCGGTTTTAATCTTCGGGGGGTTTGAAGAATTGATTGTTTCCACGGCCACAATTCTTGCGGTGATTGCATTTTTCGGAAACTATGGAAGGGAAGTTCTGAAAGATGTTGAGGATATGAAAGGTGACAAATCCGCGGGAGCAAAAACACTTCCGATTATTTTCGGAAAAAACAAAGCAATTGGTTTCGGAAAATTGTTAATATCTTTCAGTTCTTTTTTCATGTTTGTCCCATATTTCTCAGGAATATTTTCTGAGTTTTATTTATTCTCTGCGTTGGTCTGCTTTTTTGTCGGTCTATATATTTTGACAATCAAGGAGGTGAGCAAAGCCCAGAAGACAACAAAGGCGTTGATGTTTTTGGTCATCCTAGCTTTTCTAGTTGGTTTGATGTTTTAAGAATTATTTAAATTTATGGACGAAACAGAAGAGGATTTAATTGATTATCTGGTTAAAAGCAAGGCTTATCCGGTTTGCAGCAAGTTCGGAAAAATTTCATTCACCGGACCGAAAGATAAATTTTTTGATAAAAAGAAAGATGAGATAATTAAAAAATTAAAGTTGAAGACAAAAGAAGATTGCGGAAGAATTAGGGAACTTGTGAAAGAGGAATCCGCAAAATTAAGAACAACAAAACCAATAAAGAAATGGGTTAAGGAGGACAGACCAAGAGAGATGTTAATTAAGGTTGGTTCTGAGAATGTTCCGTTGACAAAATTACTGGCAATAATTTTAAGAACAGGCAATAGTTTTGATGGTTCAAGCGCAGAGGATTTGGCAAGAAAATTACTGGATAAATTCAGGGATTTGAGGGGGATAGACCAGGCTTCTGTTGATGATTTGTGTTCTATCAAAGGAATCGGGATGGCGAAGGGAGTTCAGGTAAAATCAGCTTTGGAAATTGGAAAAAGATTTTATAGGGAAAATGCTGAGATCAAAAAAAGGTTGAGTAATGTGGAATCTGTGATTGGTTTTGTCAGGGATTTTTACGGTCCTTACTTGAGGGATTCAAAAAAGGAATTTTTCAATATTATCCTGTTGGACCGGAAAAATAAAGTGATAGACACAAAGGAACTGACAAAGGGAAGCGTGAATGCAAGCATTGTTGATCCCCTGGAAATTGTCAGAGAGGCGACAAGAGAAACCGCATCTTCAATAATCCTTGTTCACAATCATCCTTCCGGCGAAGTTGATCCTTCAGGAGATGATATTGAAACCACGGATAGGGTTGTTAAGGCCTGTGACCTTGTTAATGTCAGAGTTTTGGACCACATAATAATCGGGAAAAATCTTGAAGATTATTTTAGTTTTATGGACAAGGGTTTGATTTGAGTGAAAATATTATTTTTTATATTCCAGCCACTTTTTCCAAAACCTCCCAATATCCACCTTTATCAGGACCAACTCTTTCCAAAAGTCCTTTTTCCTTTAATTTAATAATATTAGATTCTACAGATTTTTTGCTTAATTTTCCTTTAATGCACAATTTTTGTTTGCTAATTTTGGGATTTTTTCTGATTAAATCTATAATAGTTTTCTCTTTTTCTGAGAGTTTTTCTACCCCCTTTTCTAGGTAGTTTTTCCTCTTGAACACAGTTATAAACTGTGTTCCAATTTCTTTGAAATCAGCATTTGGTTCTTTTGACAATATTAATCTAATTCCTCTACCCCGTTTCTCAATAAAATGAATCCTACGAAACATATTTGCAATTAGTTCATTCCGTCTTTTGGAAATAATTTCTTTTTTAATTTGTTTAATTGTTAGTCCATCATACAACCCACCAGGATTTTTTATTTCAACCCGGTCTTTAAACACAGCAATATTCACAGAATCAGACTCATAATAATCCCTGTGGCAGAATGCATTAATAATTGCTTCCCCGAAAGCGCTTTTATCAATTTCAGGAACATCTACCCGATATAATCCTTCCAGTTTCATCCCAATATGAATATTCTGTAAAATATATTCTTCAGCTTTTCTAATAAGATAAAATAAGTCTCCTTCAAATTCATGCCGGTCAATAATATAAGCTGAGTCTGTTCTTTCAAAGACAGCGCACCTGAGTTTTGCATTTGGAAAGATTTTCTCAGGTTTTTTCCCAAAGAGAATCACAGTAGTATTCAGTAATTTGTCGGATTTTATTAAACCAAAATTTTTAAGAGAGTTTTCAACGGAAATATATTTAAGATTGGATTTATTAACAAATTCCTTAATTTTAGCCGAACTGATATCTCCAAGTCTGGCACCCTGACAAATTTCAGCACCCATTTTAGCCTTTCTTTTTTCTTTAAATCCACCCTAATTTTATATTCCAAATTAAATTATCTTCTCCTATAACTAAATATGGTCCATTTAATCCTCGCGGAAAAACCCACAGCAGCAAAGAAGATGGCAGATTCAATTTTGAAAGATTACACCACAAAAAAGAAATATTCCGCGACTTATTACGAATCTTCTGATGGCATAATTGTTGCATCAGCCGCGGGTCATTTATTCACTTTAAAAGACAGGGTTAGAAAAGCATACCCAAATTTTGATTTAGAATGGCAGCCAAGTTACAAGAAAAATAAATTCACTTATAATTTTTACAAACTCTTAGCCTATCTCGGAAAATTCACAGACAAGATGACTATTGCAACAGACCTTGATATTGAGGGAGAGGTCATCGGATACAATGTTTTTCATTTTCTTTTTAAAAGAGCAAAAGTTTCAAGAATGGAATTTTCAACTTTAACAAAAGATGAATTAAAAAAATCTTTTTCAGACCGGAAGGAAGGATATAATTATGGGCTTACCGAATCAGGATTAACAAGACATTACCTTGATTTTTTTTACGGTGTGAATATTACAAAAGCCCTGACGAGTTCCATAAAAACAGCTTCCAACAAATATCATTTAATTTCTTCGGGAAGAGTTCAGGGTCCAACCTTGGCATTGATTGCGGAAAGAGAAAAGGAAATAGAAAATTTCATTCCGGTTCCTTTCTGGCAGATTAATTTTCTAACAAAAAAATCAGATAAACACAGGTTTCCCGAGCCATTAACATTTAATTATGAAAAAGACAAACTCTGGGAAAAAGAGAAAGCGGATAAAATCTTTGAGAACTGCAAGGATAAAAACGCAATTGTAAAAAGAACAGATAAAACAAAAAGAAATCTAAATCCCCCAATACCTTTTAACCTAACTGGACTGCAGATGGAGTCTTATAAAATATTTGGTTTTAATCCATCCAGAACCCAGGCAATAGCCCAGAAATTATATCTCCAGGGTGTGATCTCTTATCCAAGAACAAGTTCGCAGAAACTGCCTTCTTCGATAAACTACAAAAAAATTATTGAAAAATTAAGCAATATGTTTGATGCCGGAAAAAAGCTAATTGGAATTCCTTTAAAGCCAAATGAAGGGGCTAAGACAGACCCGGCCCATCCTTCAATCCACCCAACCGGAGATTTACCAAAGAAATTAAAAGAGGAGGAAGAGAAATTATATTCTTTAATTGTTCACAGATTCTTTGCAATTTTCGGTAAACCCGCGGAAAGATTATCAATAAAAATAATTGCAAACATAGACGCATATCTATTTAATTGTTCGGGAGTCAAAACAATCAAAAAGAACTGGCTTGAATTATATCCCTACGCAAGATTGCAGGAACTTGAACTCCCTGAATTAGAACCTGGAACTGTTTTAATAGTTGATAAATTAAATATTTTTGAAAAGGAAACTCAGCCTCCAAATCGATACACACCCGCAAGTCTTGTGAGGGAACTTGAGAAAAGAGGTCTTGGGACCAAGAGCACAAGGGCTATGATAATCCAGACTTTATACAACAGAAATTATTGCGAGGGTCAGCATATAGAAATCACAAATTTGGGGCGTCATGTTGTTGAAACTCTTGAGAAATATGCTCCTGATTTTTTGTCAGAAAAACTCACAGCAAAATTTGAGAAGGAGATGCAGCTTGTTGAGCAGGACAAGAAAAAGAAAGATGAAGTTTTGAAAGAAGCGGAGATTTTATTGAGCAAAATTTTTATGGAGTTCAAGAGGAAAGAAAAAGAAATTGGGGGTTCTTTAACAGGTTCTGTTGAAGAAACAATAGAAGAGCAGAATAATTTGGGTGACTGTAAGTGCGGTGGAAATTTGAAGTTTATAAAAATGTATAATGGTTCAAGATTTGTTGGGTGTTCAAATTATCCAAAATGCAAAAATGCATACCCACTCCCAAGAAATTGCGGGGTTGAAAAAACAGGAAAAATATGCGAGCATTGCGGAACCCCTATTTTAAAAATAGTGCGAAAGGGAAGAAGAGTTTTTACCATGTGTCTTGACCCAAAGTGCAAGAGCAAAGAAAACTGGGGAAAGAAAAAGGAGACCTCCTCTAAATCCATTTCAATTTCTAAAGAAGAAAAATCAAAGGAAATAAAAAAAATTACAGTTAAAAAAAGAGTCCCAAAAATTTACGAAACGAAATAATTACCAAGGTCTGTCTTTTAGTTTTAGGGTGTATACAAATATATTTGAAGAATAGTGCAATATTGGTGTGATGATTAAGAGAAAAATTACCCAGGAGACTTCAATAGAAATAATAATTGATACTGCAGTAAGAGAAAAAACCATAAAATCTAATTGGTCCAATATTGGGGCTGGAGCTCCTCTTTCAAGCCCAAATCTCCTTTTTACAAAAGAACCTATTAAATCACCCACCATTGCGCCTGCAGATAATAAAATTATTGTGAACAGACTATGCTGGAACTGGAAAATATAAAATTGTCCAATAAATGGTTGCAGGTAAATCTGTAAAAGTCCAATTAAAGATCCAAATATAATTCCGCTGAAAAATCCTTCAATGGTTTTCCCGTCACCTAGCAGACGATGACCATCAACAAAATCTTTTTTAAAATCTATAGGGTATTTTCCCTTCACCAAAACAGGAAATATATTAGCGCAATAAGCAGGTATAATTAGCCAGAGGCTATTAATTATTATATCCAACATAATATGATGAAGAAAGAATTAA
>QMZS01000016.1 GCA_003663295.1 Candidatus Aenigmatarchaeota archaeon
AAATTCATTAATTTTTCTTAATTGAAACTTCATAATTCCGACCAATTCTTTTCCGGTCAATAAGACCTCTTTTTTCAAGAGAATGGGCAATTCTGCTCACTTGGGCTTTAGACAGGTTAATTTCTCTAGAAATTTTCTTCTGCGAGACCTTATTTTCTTTAGCCAATATTTCAAGAAATCTTTTTTCATCTTTAGTAATTCCATAATCAATAGGTTTGGGTTTTTTCCTGAATATCAGGAAAACAGACATCATCACAATTAGAACAAAAAAAGTGATAATCAGGGCTGTGAACTGGTTTGAGGTCAGGGCAGGTTCATAGAATATTGAAACATCATAGATTTCCCCAAGTCTTGGATTTGAGTTCCATTCTATAAAAATATTCCGACCATCAGTTCCCTGTTTTCCGTTAATTGGATAATAAGGGGACTGGTTTAATTCACCGCTATTATCTACTAAGATGTAACCCTTTGGGAGGCATATTTTCAAATTAAATTCTTCTGTTGGCGTGGAGACAATATATCTATCTGAAAAAATATTGTAATCTTCATATTGAGTAACCAAACCCGGATAATTGAATGAGATATTAATTATTTTTGTGTTTATATTTTCACAGGAAATAAGTGTTCCAGTTCGCTCATATTTCCAATTGCAGTTCAATTTACTAGATTTATCATAAAGCTCAAGATTTTTTACGCGATGGATTATGTAATAATGGAATTTATCAATAATTTTAGGAACACTTATTATTATTTTTTCATAGGCAATTCCGTTTTCATCAATATTTACAGATATGTTGCACTCATTATATTTTGTTGGCAAGTCACCAAGAACTGGAGAAATAGCCAAAATGACCAGTAATAAGAAGATTAGTTTCTTCATATATTATATATAATGCAAAAGGATAGTCAGGTATTACCTAATAAATAATTTTATTATATTTGATTTATGGCATCCAAAAAAAAAGATGATAACGCAAATCTTGAAAGAGACTTAGAAAAATTATTGGCGCAGAGAAAAGCTGTAATTAAAGTGATTGGTGTTGGCGGGGCTGGAAATAATACGGCTACGAGAATTATGGAAAGCGGCATTACTGGAGCAGAGGTTATTAGCGCAAATACAGATGCTCAACAGTTATTATATTGTAAAGCAAATAAAAAAATACTTATTGGCAAGAATATTACAAAAGGTCTTGGAGCTGGTGCAGATCCTTCAGTTGGCGAAGAATCAGCAAAAGAAGACAAACATGAATTAGCTGAAAGTTTAAAAGATAGTGATTTAATTTTTGTTACCTGTGGTCTTGGTGGAGGAACAGGAACCGGAGCAATCTCGGTTGTTGCGGAGATTGCTAAGAAAATGGGTGCTCTTACTGTGGGAATCGTTACAATTCCGTTCACAATGGAAGGAACCCAGAGATTGGATAATGCTTTATTAGGACTTAATAAACTTGAGAAAAATGTTGATACTTTAATTGTTATTCCAAATGACAAACTTCTTGAACTTGTGCCTGAAGTTTCAATAACAACAGCATTTAAAATTGCGGACGAAATTCTTGTAAATGCAGTAAAAGGAATTACTAATTTAATCACGCAACCTGGTTTGGTAAACCTTGATTTCGCTGATTTAAGGGCTGTTATGAAAGATGGTGGAATGGCGATGATTGGTCTTGGGTCAAGTGACACAGAACACAAGGGTCTTGAATCAATAGAAAGAGCTTTGAACAATCCATTGCTTGATTTGGAAGTTGAAGGGGCAAAAGGAGCTTTAATAAATATTACAGGCGGAAAGGATATTACAATTAAAGAATGTCAGGAAATTGTGGAAAGAGTGTCTTCAGTGTTAGACCCTAATGCAAAATTAATCTGGGGAGCGACAATTGATAAGGAACTTGGGGATTCAATAAAAACCCTGTTGGTTGTAACTGGAGTAACTTCAACACACACTTATTTTGAAGGTCAGGATTACAAGGAAATGAAGAAAAAAGAAGTGGAAACCGTGCTTGGAGTTGATGTTGTTGATTAATTGCAGTATTTAATTAATTATTGGTTATTCTGTAGATGGAAATACCTAAAAGTAAAATAACAAATTGTTTAAATTAGGCTAACCGGAAAAGTTATTGAGGAATCAAAGATTGAAAATTATTCTGTAAAATTTAGATATCCCAAATTTGAGGATTTTGAAGATATATTAAAATACATAAATTCTCTTGTTAAGGAAAGGATTTACATAAATATGCAGAAGAAAATTAGTAAAAAAGAAGAACTTGAATTCCTGATTGATTTACTGAAAAATATTGAAAACAAAGAAGCGGTAGCACTTGTTGCTGAGGTTAATGGAAAGGTTGGAGGATTGACACATATAAATAAAAAATATACAGAATGTCATAGAGGAAAATTTGGAATTAGTTTAAGAAAAGATTTTAGGGGGAAAGTTGGAGTTATCGAAAAAGGCTCAAAGAAAGCTGGAAATTATTCAGATGATGTTTTGGTGGTGAAATATTTATAAAATCAATAATTTCTTTTTTAAAAATTGTTTTAATCTCGAATCCCTTCTTCAGTAACTTTGAAAATTGTTTCTGAATCCGGTAATGAAGGTGAGTCAATTAACTTAACAATTCTTTTCTGTTCCCTGCTTTTTCTTAAGTACATCCTAAATGTTGCGGCGTGTCCAAGAATATGTCCTCCAATTGCTGTGGTTGGGTCTCCAAACAGTACTGCGGGATTTGACATTACCTGATTGGTTACATAGACCGCAAGATTGGAAACTTCTGATAATTTTTGCAACTCATGTAAATGCCTGTTTAATTTTTGTTGTCTTGGAGCTAATTCACCTCTTCCTGAATAATCAGTTCTGAACATCGAAGTCAGGGAATCAACAATAAGAACCTTTACATTTTTTTCTTTGATTATCTCTTTTGCTTTATCAACAAGTAACATCTGATGGTCGGAATTATAAGCTCTTGCAACAAATATATTCTTTAATGCTTCTTCAGGATCAAGACCAGCGGCTTTTGCCATTTGTTTAACTCTTTCAGGTCTGAACGTGTTTTCTGTGTCTATGAAAATAGCAGATCCTTCTAGACCACCTTGATCTAAAGGCAATTGTACATTCACAGCCAATTGAAATGCTAATTGCGATTTTGATGAACCAAAAGCTCCGTGAGCTTCTGTGATACACCCTGTTTCAAATCCTCCGCCAAGCAATTCATCCAATGCTGTTGATCCTGTGGTAATTTTACCTATCTGTTTCCTTTTTTCATAAACAGCTTCTGCGGTTTCAAAGCCCATATTTATTCCATTTCTTGCGCTTTCAATAATTTTCTCGGCGGTTCCTTCGCCAACTTCAATTGCATCGCAGATTTCTCCTTTGGATGCGGCAGCAATAGCCATTAAATCTTCATAACCCGCTTCCCTAAGTTTTTCAGCGGTTTTCTCGCCAACTCCGGCAAGATTTTTTAATTTATCCACCATAATTTTATTAATAATTAATAAAAGAAACAATTGGTTATTGACTTAATTTTTTTAGTGTTTTTATCTCATTCTTTTTATCTGATTTGGCTTCAGAAATACTCAACAGAATATAAGAAAAAATCCCTGCAACAGGTGCAAACAGTAAATTTTTGAAAAATTCAAGAGAAACCCAGATGGTAATGCTCATCATTATTGGGAACCAGATTAAAAGGGATTTTATTAATGGAGAGTTTTCAATTTCATTGGACACGGTTTCAGTAATATTAAATCCAAGGTCGCTGGTTTCAAATGAATTTGCTTTTTCAATAAGGTCTTCCTTTAGTTTAATTTCAATCTGAGAATATTGTTCTTCAGTGAGATCCGGGTATTCATCCCTGATTTTTTGCATCTGGTCTTCAACAGTTTTGTTAATTAATTCTTCTGATAATTTAGAGTCTCCCCCGGGAGCAAAGTTTGATATTTCAACCCCAACAATATTTGACAAACTTTCTGCGGTTGTTTCTAGATAATTTTGGGAATAAGAATCATTTGTGTAAAAAGAAACAAGAGAGCCAATGAAGATGAATATGAACATAACAAGGAGAGCATGGGATACAGCATTGCTCCCTATTCGGAATTTCTTCCATTTTTTTAATTCTTGCTGGTAAGTTTCTCCAAGAGGGATTACATAAAGAGATGCAAGAAATAAACCCATGGTGAGAAACAGGAACATGGTTGAGAAATTGAATAATATTCCTGAACAAAGAATTGGCGCAACCAGAAAATATTTCATTTTGCCTGGCTTTTTTACTGCGAGGAATGATAAACCCAGACAAAAGGTTGTAAACCCGAGCAGAGCAATAAAGATTCCTGAGAAAGTGTTCATTATAACTTCAAATATGGAATTTTCAAGCACACCCAAAGCGAATATCTCAAGAAATTTTGCCTGCAATATAGTCAATGAATTTAAGGTAACTTTGCTGAGATATAAAACGCAAAATCCCCCAAAAAATAAAATTGAAACAAATAAAAAATTAAGAAGTTCACTGAATTCTTTTGTAATTTCTGGTTTATTAGCCATATTAATATTTTCTTTTTTTTGTTTCGTTTTTATACCATTTTTTCCATTCTGTTAATTTTTTCTTTCTTAATTTTTCTTCCACATTTCTGCTTGCGCCTAATTTTTTGAAAATATTTTTTATTGATTGTTCCAAACTGCTTTTTTTACTGGTTACTGTGTATCCTTTACCAGGAGTATATCCTTTTTTTGGAAGGAATGTGTAAACCACAACGACCCCCACAAGCATTACTGAAAAAGCGACAACAGCTATTATTAACAGGGCGGAATTGTTATTTACTGTTTCAAGGTTTTCAAATTCTGAGGACATTGAATTAAGTTCTGTGTCTAGATTGGCTATTAAGTTTTTTGCTTCCGCATAATTGCCGTTTGAAATATATTCTTCTATCTGAGCCAAAGTGAGGTTTGCGCTTTCAATTCCTGAGATTATTGAAGAGGTATTTTTGTTTTCATTTTTAGCTTTTTCAAGTTTGTTGAGGATTACTTTTAATTGAGCCACCAGTTCATCATAACTGTCATTTATTGTTGTTTTTTCTTCTTTAGAAGGAATTATTGTGAGTGTTAATTGTTCTGAGATATTTATTTCATTGGAGGCAATGGTCAAGTTAATTTCTTTTGCTCCATAAGCTTCTGTATTTGGAATTGTGAATTTTATTGCGTAATATTTTATATCATCTTTGTATAGGGTTGTGGTATCTGATGAATTAATTTCAAATAATTCGCTTGAAATTCCTGTTAAAGCAGGGTACACATTATGCAGTGTTGCTTCACCAGTGTTTTTAATATAAAATGTCAGGGTTCCTGATTCTCCCTGAGTGATATTAAGGTCAGTTACTTCGTAAACCTCTAAATCTTTCTGTTTAACTGTTAAAGTGATTGATTTTTCTTTCTCTTTTTCATCTGAAATTGCTTTTAAAACTAAATCATAATTTTTGGCTTCAAAATCCTCCGGAATTGAGAAATGAATTGTGTATTCTTCGTAGTTGCTTGAACTTAAATCATCTTCCACTGAAGGCGTAATTGAATAATAATCAGAATCCAATCCAGATAAAGTGAGATATAAATCATTCAGTTTGGTATTTCCCGTGTTTTTTAATTTTACTTCCAAATCAAAAGTTCCTCCCTGAGCAATATATAAGAATGAAGATGTTGGTTTTATGAATGAAATTCCGTAATAAGTGTTTGTTCCGAAATCATCATCACCGCTGCTGGTGCTTGGTGTGTTTATGTCAACGTTTTTATCTTCATTATCTTCTGTTGCGTTGTTTCCTGTTGCGGTTACTTTAATATTTCTATCATTTTCTGTGGTTGTTCCTTTTAACTTCCAATAACAACTATCGCACATACCACCCGCAAAAATTTCATCGCAGTCATCACATGAAAGATCACTTCCAGATATTTGTGTAAAATATGATGTTGAATAAGTAATATCTACAAGAACACCAGTAAGATTTAGATTTCCTGTGTTATTCACATAAACTTTCACATAAAATTCAGAATCTTTATCCACGTCTGTTGGCGGTTCTGTTTTCCAGGTTATTTTTAAGGTCCCATACCTAATAATGACTTCTTTTTGTTCAGTATAATTAAATCCACCATCTTCCGAACAAACATTTACATTAATTGTATAATTTGCGTGTTCAATTCCGGTAAAATTCCATACAGCCAAACCCGAATTTGTGCCATTAATATCCCCAACTGAAGTGCAGTTGTTTAAATTTGAATGGTTGAGTCCGGTTCCAGCCCAGTCCAGACAAACACTCACATTCTCTGCAGTGAAATTGCCGAGTTTTGAAACATTTACACTGAAATCAAAAGGAAATCCTTTTACTATTATAACTGGGTCGGTTGTAATATCCAGATTAAAATTATACAGTAATTTAAAACTTGAATTAATTTCAACAAAATTTCCAGCTTCGTCAGTTGCGTTTCCAAAGAGTGTATAATTTCCTTCTGTTGCATCCGTTGTGTTTATATTTGCGGAAAATAATCCATTTGAATCAACAGAAAAAGAAACAGTTTGGATTGCAGTTCCGGTTGAATTTTTTAGTGTGAAATTATAAATTTTAGAAGTATTCCAGAATTTACCAATTGATTGATTATCATAAAAATAAGCTTCAAATGTTGCGTGTGTTGAGTTATTGGAAGAATTTATATAATAAACATTGTTTGTTGTATCAAATCTCGGCAAAGTCTGATTGGTAACCGTAATATTTAAAGTAAGATTCAGATAATTATAAGGTTCTCCGTTTGAAGACTGTAAATAAATCCACCCCGAATAATTTCCGAGGTAAGAAGAATTTGCAGGTGGTTCGATTGTAATGTTTAGATGACCAAGCTCCCCCTCAGAAACATTATTGGAAAGTATAATGCTGGTGAAATTTAACGCAAGGGAACTATTGGCTGTGTTTGTAAGATTTGTTGAGTTGATTTGAATTAGGTTATACAAAAGTGTGTCTCCGGAATTATTAATTGTAAAATTAAAAGTTTTGGTTTGGTTTAAATTTATGAATAAATTTCTTGTGGTGTTTTCATCTTCAGTTGTTCCGGCTGACCAGGTTTTATTTCCGGTATAATTGTGACTGTTGTTCCACGAAGGGATTAAATTTAGATTTGCAATTTTATTGGTTAATACAAGATAATCTATATTTCCTGTGGATAAATTATAAGGTTCATCGCAGAAATCATCATTATCATAATCCTTGCAGGTATCTGAGTATCCAGTTCCAGTAGGGTTTGTCCAATAATTACCTCCGATTTGAGTTCCATTTGTGTAAATTCTTGTTCCGTTTTGTTTTGTTTTGTTCCAGTGATTCTGATTTGTTCCTACAAAATTAAAATTGTTTGTGTTGTTGAAAAAGTTGTTGTAAACTATGTTGTTTGAAGAATAATATAAATAAATACCATTAATATCATTATTTGCTGTATTATTTATTAATTGATTGTTTGATGAAAGATATAAATAAATTCCCATATTATTATCATTTGCCAGGTTGTTGGTTAAATTATTGTTTGAGGAATTATATAAACGAATTCCATTTTCACTATTATTATTTATAGTGTTGTTGGTTAAGGTGTTGTTCGAAGAAGAATATAAATATATTCCGTGGTTGGAATTATTATTTGCTGTGTTATTGGTTATTTGGTTGTTGTTTGAGGAAGATAATATAGAAATTCCATAATTATTATCATTTACGGTATTGTTGGTTAAATTGTTGTCTGAGGAATTATATAAACGAATTCCATTTGAGAAATTCATCACAATACAATTTTTTATTGTCGCATTGTTGTAATTTGTAAGATTAATTCCATAACCCGAAGTGTTGCCTGAAATGGTGGTGCCATTGCAATTCAATATAATGTCCGAAGCATTAATAATTAATGCGGTTCCAGAACAATTAGTTAAATTGTCGCTTCCATTTAAAGTTCTGCTGTTATTAAGAAAATATCCACAGGAGCAGGAAATAGCTCCGCCGCAATTTGCCGCAAAACCCGGAGTAATCAAAAGAATGGTTAGGAATAAACTTAAAAATACCTTTACCCTCATTAATATATTATAAATTATATTTAAGTTTCAAAATATTTAACGGGAGATACCACTACAATCCTTAAATTATGCGGATAAATCAGGGATTTTACTTAACAAATCTCAACATCAACAAAAATCGGAGCGGCTATTTTTATTTCCTTTTTTTTATCTGTCATATATCTTGAAATGATTCTATCCATCTTAAGATTAATTGAAGGCAGAGTATCTGCATATTTCACCGTCAATATTCCTTTATTACCTTTTTCCGTATTATAAGCAAAATAGTTTGAGATGGCATCAAGGAAAGAACAGACTTTTACCCCATTTTCTATGATTTCTTCGTATTTTTTATCCCCGGGTTTTACTCCAAGTACATTTCCCTGATAAACATAAATTTCATTCATCCCCCCAGGTCCAAGTAATTTTTTCCCTTCTTCTGGTTCAAAAACATATACTTTTGAATATTTTTCATATACTTTCTCTTTGACAATCCCCAGAGAATCTTTATGCTCAATAATCCCTTTTTTAATTGCTCTTGTAATATCAGCATTATCCGGTTTCTTGTCAATTTCAATTCCCGCAGCAATTTGTTCATCTGACAGTTCCTGCCCTGAACTATAATACAATTCCCTAATATCCTCTATATTTTCGAGAGCCATCACAATCCTTCCAAGTCCGGGTCCTGAGTTAAATACAGGATATTTTATTTTGTAGTTTGCGAGTGAAACCGGAGAATACATACCAATTTCAGAAACTTCAAGCCACCCGGTTTTTGGGTGCTTCACAAATACTTCAAAGTTGGTTCCGGGGGCGTAATAAGTTGGCTGGTTTGGTTTTACTTCAAATTTCACTTCTTTAAACCCAAGTTTCTTGAAGAAGGCTTCTGTGAGTTTTTTCCCGTTTTCTATCCTGAAATTTTCATCCATGATTGCAAGGGATAAGTTTAGGTGAGCTTTTAGATGTCTGGAATCCTCTTTCTGTTCTCTCCTGTATCTCCATACCAAGGAGAAAAGCATAATAGGGTGCTTTTTTTTGTCCTGCAATTTTGCCAGTATTGGGAACCATGCTGTTGTTGCGTGGGAAATTAAGGTCTGGTTTGAGGCTTCGGGTTTCAATTCTGTTAATTCTTTAAAAACTTCATTAATCAGGTAAACTGAATCTGAGGTTGAGATGTTTAGTTCTGAGACAAGTATTTCCGTAAAGTCCTCACCACCTTCAATTTCCTCTCTTTTGTATCTCTTAAGAATATCCTGCAATTCTGCGAATTTTTTGAAGTCGGGGATTTTTTTCAATATCAATTCCTTTTTTTCATTTGACAGCCCGATATCAGGTCTTGGGATTGTTGAGATATAATATACCCTATCCATAATTGCCCCGGCTTCAGGACCATATTGTTTTTTTATTTCTTCGTCAGACTGGATTGGATTAAGGACAACTTCGTCAAAACCCAGTTCCAACAGGGCTTTCCTGATATTGAGTGCGTATTTCCATAATAAATGTTCTGAGCCTTTTTTCTGGTTAAGCTGGAAATCTCCTTTTCCTGTTACCAACTCTGCGGTTTTTTTCCATTCTCCTTCCCAGTCCTTTTTTGCGTTATTTTTTATTTTTTCGGGGTCAAATACCATAATATATTAATTAATTCAATGTTGGAAATTGAAACTCTTCTAAAAAGTTATTTTAGTAATAATATGATGTATGACTACGTGATAGTGGGCGGAGGCGTTGCGGGTTTATATTTGACAACAAAACTCAGGAATAAACAGGTTTTGCTCATAGAAGAACACAAGAACCTTGGTCCGCGAAGATGCAGCGGTCTTATTTCAGACAGGATAAACAAATTTTTTGATTTGCCAAAATCCATTATTGAAAAGGAAATTTACAAAGCGCAACTTTGCTGCGGGGAAGCTTCAGCTCAGATTAATTTAAACTCAGTTGTTCTTGATAAAGAGAAATTTGAAACTTATTTGTTGAGGCAGGCTGAGAAAAATGTTGAGGTTAAATCTGAGAGGGTGGTTAAGGTATCGGATGATTATCATGGTGTTGTTGTCACCACATCACAGGGAGTTTACAGAACGAAATATGTTATCGGTTGCGACGGCGCAAACTCTCTTGTGAGAAAAACTTTCCTTGATGAAGACCCAAAGAAATTCTTTTTCGGAAAATTCTGCTATTCAAATGAAAAACCTTCCGATGAATACAAGGTGTTCTTTGATTCAAAATATTCTGATTTATTTGCGTGGACTGCCCCGCGAAGAAACAAAGTTGAGTATGGGATGATTTGCGAGAAAAATCTCACCAATAATTATGATACTTTTATGAGGGCGAAAAATCCAAAAGATGTGTCCGAAGATTATTTTGGTGTAATCCCAACAGGTCTTTGCAAATGTTCTTTTCCAAAGGGAATTTTGGTTGGAAACTCTGCGGGAATGACAAAACCCCTGACCGGCGGCGGAGTAATTTATTCTTTGATAGCCGGAAAAATTGCTGCAAGGGAATTAAACAAAGATGAACCTGATTTCAGAAACTATGAGAAAAAGTGCGTTGAAACTTTTGGAAAAGAAATAAGCAGGCAATTATTGGCAAGAAGAATTTATTCAAAACTAAGTGACCATAGAAAACAGAAACTGATAAGTTCAGTTAAGAGAGACAGGTTGAGCATTGATATGGATTTCCCAATGGCCGATATTTTCAAGGATAAAAAGATGAGGATTTTGAAGAGTTTTTTTGGGAGGTGAGAATTGAAGTGTACACATTTTGTGTATGGTTGAAATAGAAGAATTTGAAATTGATATGGTGATAATTTGTCACCGGTTGAAATATTTATTGATTAAAGAAATTAAGACGAAGAGGTTTGATTGTTGATTTCAACTGGGGTATAATTTGTACCCCTTAAGAAAAAGAAACTGAGAATTAGCGAAAGGGTGGGTTCAAATTGAACATTCCCTTGAACTTAAGGGTGAAAAACAAAGAATGAATTACTCTAAAATTGAATTGTCCCCAATTTAGGGACAGTTGAACTTGCATGTAGAATGAGATGAATTGAGCTGTGTACCTGGGGACAATTTATCCCCAGGTAGAAATGTGGAGTAAATTAGATGTTAACGATTTGTTTACAATTGAAGTAAAAACCAGAAAGCGTTAAGAGACTTGAAAAGAAGAAGAAATAAATTTTTTTGGTTGATATTTATGTTAGAATTAGCAGGAAAATATGATTCTTTTGGGGTTAGCTGGACTCCGTATGATTATGGTGTTTGTTCAGAGTGCGGCAATGAAATAGTGAAAGTGAAATATCCAAAAGGATTTTTGAATGGCGAAAATAATATTCTCTATGTAACTGAAATGGATTTTCTTTGTCTGGTTTGCGGGACAAGTGTTACAGAGAAAAAGGGAGAAGAAATCAATTATGATAAAAGAGCTTTGATGTCAGAAATCAATGGAAAGGTAAGTGAACTCAATCCAAAAAAACGGGATAGATGGTGGGTTAAGAATAGTTGTGAATTGGGTTGAGCTGGAATTTTTTAAGAAGTAATTAGATTTAATAAATATATATGGAAGCCCATCTTTTATTATTTGTTTCATCGCATTGCCCTCATTGCCCAGTTGCGGCGAGAGTGGTTGAAAAGGTTGCCCCAACTTATAAAGAATTTGGTTTGTCTTACAGAAAAATCATGGTAAAAACCGAGGAAGGCAAGGAGTTGTCTTCAAAATATAATATAATGGGACTCCCCGCATTGTTGTTTTTGGATGATGAAGGGAATGAAATAAAACGAATGGTTGGCGCTCCGAGCGAAGATAATTTGAAGAACAATATTGAGAAGGTGCTTGGATTAAAGAAGTCTTTCTTTAGTCGGTTTTTTGGTTGATATGAATTTAATTAGCCTGTTGGATGTGAGAATATCAAAATTTAACGTAAGCTTCCACCCAAGCACCAATGACAATTATCATAACCATTTTCTTTAGGTTTGTCAATGAATGAACAAATTAATTCCATATTTGATGGTTTAATCCGAGACAACCATTTACAGTCAGGTTTATGTAATTCCATTTCATTTTTGTTACCAATTAAATCGCATATAATTAAAGAGAACGGAGTATTCAGTAATTTCTGTTTATGTTTGACAATAATATTGGTTTTTCCCACACCCATATTTTTTGGTATGGTGAATAAAAGGAAAGATTCCCCTGAATTTTCATAGTATTCAGTTACTGTATTTTTGTTATTCAAAATGATTTTATCATTGCTTTCAAATTTTCCTTTTATTTTTATCTTTGCTCCCTGAAGGATTCGATAATCTTTAATTTGTTTATGTTTTACAAATTTAGGTTGATTTTTGTCATGAAGATTTAAAATATCTTGGATAAATATTTCTAATTTAGGAAGTTTCTTAACTGCATCATATTTTATAGGTTTAATGGAAAACTGTTTGTCTATTATTTCTATAATCCAATCACGATATTTTTTTGGCATTTCAGTGTGATTTCGATTTAAGATATCAAATTGATCATAAGAAATGCCTGATGGCAGTTTTCTATATTTCTTGTCTGAACTTTCGTTTCTTTCTCCCGTGAGGTTTTTAGGTGGGGCAATAGATCCTTCAACAGCACCGCCTATTGGACTATCAACACACTGATTAAACAACACCGAATCACGTTCAAAAACATTATAGTGTTTTTCAGCCGGTGATTTAAGAATGGGGAATTTGTATTTATTTTTACCTATATGAGGTCGTTCATTACCACTGGATTTTTCCCATTTTTTGTTCGCTATATTCCAATATACCCAGCCAACATCCCATTCTTTTCCTTCTTTTGAATAGTTTTGCACTGGATCAATGGTTACTACAATTCTTTCTTTACCGTAATTATTATTAACAAGCCATTCAGCCAATTTAAGTGAAAACATACCTCCACGGCTAAATCCAGCAACGAAGAAACGCAACTGAGAGCAATCTCCAATAGCACTTAAAATTGTTTTAAGTTCTTTACAAAAATTGTCGAATGCCTTTTTATTTTTTTTAGCAGATTCTTCCCATTCATATTTTGCATTAACAATATCAATAATTAAATCATCTTTACCATATTTATCAAATGTTGTTGAAGCGACACTTTGATAAGAAGAAGTTATATGTATTTTGTATTTTCCTTTCCACACTCCAAAGTCATCATATTTATCACCTACTTTGTCACTGCCAGTTAAAGCTTGACCATATTGTTCATCTTTTGTGTTGTTAGTGGATAAATTCAGTGCTTGCTGACCATTAACAATAATGAAAATATTTTTTGGCGGAGTATTTTTTACCTTTATTATTGTTTCTTCAATACCAAAATTTTTAATCATGCTTAGAATAGCAAAAGATGGTTTATCTTTTCTTCTATCTGAGGTATTATAAATTTTACATGGAAAATATTTACCATCTTTTGAAATCCAGTTACTAAAGATTTCGGATATGATTGTCCAGGCAACGCAAACAAATGAAATAATCCAAGTCCAACTTGCACAAGCAAAGGAAACAATCCATACCCAACTTACACAAATTATATTGGTAATATAAGTCCATGCAACGCAAACAAACGAGACAATTTCATTCCAGGCAACACAAATAAAGGAAATAATTTCAGTAAAACCTTTGCAGAGCCATTGCATCCAAGACACCCAATTATTACACTTCTTTTTACGTTTTTCTCTTTTTTCAGCACAGACCTTTTTACGTTTTTCTCTTTTTTCAGCACAGACCTTTTTACGTTTTTCTCTTTTTTCAGCACAGACCTTTTTACGTTTTTCTCTTTTTTC
>QMZS01000017.1 GCA_003663295.1 Candidatus Aenigmatarchaeota archaeon
AAAATTAGTTTGTTTTTAAATTAATTATGGACCTAAAGGAATATCTGAAAAATCCGGATAAGGAAAAACTGTTTGAGAAGGTTTTTGGAGAGATTAAAAAAATACAGGAAAAATTTGAGCCTTTTATAACTATTTCTGAGGAACAGGCAAAAGAACACCTGAAAAGCAAAGGCAGTGATTTTTTGGGAATTCCAATTTCAGTGAAAGATAATTTATGCACTAAAGGAATAAAGACAACTGCGGGTTCAAAAATTCTTGAAAATTATATTCCTCCTTTTGATGCAACAGCAATAGAGAAAATAAAAGAGGTTGGTTATTTAATAGGAAAAACTTCCATGGATGAATTTGGTTTTGGAACTTTCTGCATGAACTGCGCTTACGGGATTCCAAAAAACCCTTTGGATGATGGACGGAGTTGCGGTGGTTCTTCGGGAGGGGCTGCGTGTTTAACTGCGGCTTTGGATTCACCCCACATTGCGATTGCGGAATCAACCGGAGGTTCTATTTCCTGTCCCGCAAGTTTCTGCGGAGTTGCTGGGTTGACCCCAACTTATGGTCTGGTCAGCAGGTATGGTTTGGTTGATTACGCTTCTTCTCTGGATAAAATCGGGGTGATTGCGAAAACCTGTTTTGAGATTGCCTATGGGTTGACAAAAATTGCGGGACATGATGAAAGAGAATCAACTTCTATTAAAACAAAAAAAATTGACTACACAACTTGTCTGGATAAAGATATTTCAGGATTAAAAATTGGAATCCCAAAAGAATATTTTGATGGCGTTGACGAGGAAATTAAAAATGAAATATGGAGAGCAATAAAGAAATTTGAAAGAGCCGGAGCGACCTACGAAGAAATTTCTCTGCCATCCACGAAATTTGCTTTGCCAAGTTATTATATTATTGCGATGAGCGAAGCAAGCACAAATCTTGCAAAATACTGCGGGTTGAGATATGGTTCAACTTTGAAAATCGAGGGAACTTACAATGATTATTTCTCAAAAGTGAGGGGAAAATATTTTGGCGAGGAAGTAAAGAGGAGAGCCCTAATGGGAACCTTTTACAGGAAAGCGGGTTACAGGGATAAATATTATCTGAAAGCCCTGAAAGTCCGGGGACATTTAATTAATGAGTTCAAGGAACAGTTCAAAAAGTTTGACTGCATAGTAACCCCAACAATGCCGATGATTGCCCCAAAGTTCACGGATATTGCAATGCTTTCCCCGGCTCAAAACTACGCAATGGATATCCTGACTGTTGCCCCAAACCTTTGCGGTCTGCCTCATCTTTCAGTTCCCTGCGGAAAATCCAAAGGAATGCCTGTTGGTCTGCACTTAATCGGAGACCATTTGCAGGAAGAGAAGATATTGCAATTGGGGAGTTGGTTGGAGAAATAACCAGTTGATTAATCTTGAATTAAACTTTTTGAAATAAATTTTAGAAATGATAAATTTAGAGGTAATTCAAAGGAAATTATTGCTTTGGAGTCTCCAAGTTCTATCAAAAACAAAAAACGAAGTTTATCTTTCATTTAAGTATTTAACAAGGTCAGTCTTAAAAGAGATTACAGAAATTTTAGTTTTTCTGTTTAAATAAGTATTTTTGACTAAACAAAAGATATTATGCAAAAAATAAAAACGATTAGGGAAGATAATTTAAATAATATAAAAAGAAGATTGGAAATTATAAAACAGTTAGTTAATGGATGGTGTGATTCAGAAAAGGCAGAACCTGCATTCAACAATAGATATAAAATAAATGAAATTGTCAATAAAAGAAAAAACGGTATTACCCATAAGTTTTTCTTTATTCTAAAAAAAGATCTAATTAAAAAATTGAACAAACAAAAGAACAAAATACTTAATAGGGATTTAAGATTCTTACAGATTAAAAATATTATCAAAAAAATAGATTTCAAAGAAGGTGTCGCGTATTATTTAGTTGAGGACTGGATGGAAAATATTACCAATTGGATTAAACCAAAAACAACTTATCTTAAAACCTATAAATTGAAAAATGGAACAAAAAAAATAAAAAATTATATAAATCAGAGTACTTTTTTAGAACGAAAAAATATTTTTTATAATTTTGTTAAAGATTTGAAATTGGTTAGAACACTTATTATTTATTATTGGAATCGAAAGGAACTTGAGAAATATATTTCACGTGAGTTATTTAAAGAATGTGTTGAACAATATCTTGAAGAATATGAAGATTTTTATGTCAGTATATCAATAATTAACCATTTGATTTGTAATCATTTGATTGGCATCTATCCGTTATATCGTTTTTTCGGTAGTGATGTTCGTGAAGTTATAGAAAAATATAAATATTTAGTTATTTCAAAAAATAATTTGGAAAAATGCATAATCAAAGATAAACATAAATTGACCTCCGCTGATTTAGTATATTTTAGAACAATAGATTCTTATATTGTTAAACAGTTTGAGTATGATATTGCGACAAAAGGAATAATTTCAAGTACTGTAAATTATTCTGAATTTAAAAAAATGGCAGAAAAAATTAAAGAGCCTCTAAAAAAAAGATTTTGATAGATTTAATATATTTTGTTAAATAGGTATATTATATAAATTTATTTATAAATAAAATCTGCGCTAGCCGGGATTTTCGTAGACCTTTTTCAACAATTCCTGAAAAGAGTCGCTTCGAACCCGAGTCACAGACTTGGCAAGCCCATATCATAACCACTAGACCACCAGCGCATAATATTTGTTAATTTTAAATTAATGTAATTTATACTTATGGGGTTGTGGTGTAATGGCTTATACTCAGGTATATTAGATAGCTGACCTTAAATTAAAGCACGACTGGCTCCAGGGACAAAAATCCAATGGAGTTCTGATGCGTAATGCAGATGACAGAGAAACCAGTTAATTGGGGTTCGAATCCCTGCAACCCCACTTTAAAAAGTATTAATATTATGGTGGCTACGAGAACGATAAGTATTCTTTCAGGAAAAGGAGGTGTCGGAAAAACCACAATGACTTTTAACCTCGGCACTGCTTTAACTGATTTCGGAAGAAATACTTTGATTATTGACGGGAACCTTACAACCCCGAATTTAGGTCTCCATGCGGGAATTCCTTTATACCCAATTTCTTTGCACGATGTTCTGAAAGGAAAAGTTGATATTTATGATGTGATGCATATTCTTCCAAGCGGATTGAAAATTGTCCCAGCTTCAATAAATTTGAATGACCTCAAGGGAGTAAACCCTGAATTGTTATCTTCTAATTTAATTGAGCTGGTTGGAAAACTGGATTTTATTCTTATTGACGGAGCTCCAGGTCTTGGAAGGGAAGCAACTTCAGTTCTAAGCGCTTCAAACGAAGCAATAGGAATTTCAACAATGGATTTGCCTTCAATAACAGATTTATTAAAATCAATAAAAGTCGTGGAGCAGTATAAAAAAAATTATATTGGAAGTATAATAAACATGGTCAGGTATAAAAAATATGAAACCAAGAGAGAACATGTTTCAAGTTTGCTTGAGGAAACCCCAATTCTTGAGTTAGTTCCTCATGATGAAAGCGTCAGATACGCTTTGTCAAACAGATTGCCTGTTATCCATCACAAACCAAATTCAAGAGCAAGCCACAAAATTAAAAATATTGCAGCCAAATTGATTGGAAAAGAATATAAAGCTCCGTGGTATAGGAGATGGTTTGGGTAGTTAATTTTTCAACAAAGAAATATTTTAGTGGAATCTTCAATTAATAACACAACAATAATCTGATTAAATATATTTATTTCTCCGCAGGAATACTTATCTCAGCCTTCATTATTTCAACTGTGCTTATTGGGTAAATAATATTTAGCACTCTTTTCAAATCTCTCTGAAGTTCATCTTTAAATATTTTATTCATAAGAACTTCCAAGTCAGTTCCTGAAAGAGACAAGTTAATGAAATTTTCAATTTTCTGTCTTATGACTTTTGAAACGCTGGTCTGCACATTTTTTGCGGTGATAACAAAAACTTTTAGCACAATTTCTTTGCCGTCTTTTGTTTTTCCTTTTATTCGTCCGTCAATTCTTGTTGAGAATTTCCTGATATTTTTTGAAAGATAACTTTTTGAAACTTCGTAGCCCGCAAGCGAGCAGTTTGCTTTATCTTCTTCAACATCGGTAATTTTAAAATGGAATTTATAATAATATTTTTTCATATTTTTGTTTAAATCGCAGGCATATATTGAGAATTTCCTACCTATTATTTTATCCGGCTTGTCCGCTCTAGTAACACCTATTTTAACATTTCCAAAGAGTTTTGGTGCGGTTATCTGAAATTCTTTTTTTATTTTGCCTTTCATTTAATTAATAATTAATAATCTTTAAGAAGTCCAAATAAGGTTCAATATGGTAAATCAGACCATTCTTGAATAAAAGCCCCACTAAAAATAAATATTTCGCTAAAACAAGTATACTTTATCAAAATCCAATTAATATATGGCAGATAAGCCTAGATTAACTTACAGGCGATTAATTAACCAGCATCTTAAAATTCTTAAGAAACTGCAGAGTAAATCAGGTTTATTTTTTGCATCAGGCTCTAATAAATCCTATTATTATGATAAAAGCTGGCTAAGAGATAATTTTTATGAATGTCTGGCATTTGAGGTAATTGGTGACTGGGATACGGTTGAAAAAACTTATACAGCTCTTTTGAAGGTATTTCTTAAACATGAGTATAAAATTGATTGCGCAATTTCAAAGAAGCCAAAATATTCTCATGAATATATCCATGCAAGATTTAACCCAAATACTTTTGATGAATTCTGGGAAGAATGGGGAAACAAGCAAAATGACAGCATAGGAGCAATTCTTTTTACAATAGGAGAACTTGAGCACAAGCACAAAAGAACAATTTTAAAAACCAAGGACGATTTTAGGATTGTAAATAAACTGATAAAGTATCTTGATAGCATTGAATACTGGCATGATTTGGACAGCGGAATGTGGGAGGAAGATGAGGAGGTCCATGCTTCAAGTATAGGTGCCTGCGTTGCAGGACTTAAGTCGATAAGCAGTATTGAGGGGATAGATGTTCCAAAATATATGATTAAAAAAGGGAATGATTCCTTGGACGCTTTGTTGCCAAGAGAATCAGGAAGGAAATTTGTTGATTTATCTTTGTTATCTTTGATATGGCCTTATCAGGTGGTTAATAAAGAACAGATGAAACAGATTCTTGAGCATGTAGAATACCATCTTTTAAAAAAGAGAGGTGTTGTGAGATACAAAAATGATCATTATTACAATCAGAATCCTGATGGTTACAGCGAGGAAGCGGAATGGACCTTTGGTTTGAGTTGGCTTACAATAATTTATGAACATCTCAAAAACAAGAGAAAAGCAAATAAATTCCTCAAATTGATGTTAAAAACCGATACCCCAGAAGGAGTTCCTGAACTTTATTTCTCAAACTCGAAAAAATACAATGAGAATACCCCTCTGGGATGGAGCGAATCATTGTTTATAGTGGCATTGCATGATATTAACAAAAAGATTCTAAAATAGAAATTTTGTTTAAGTTCAGAATCCTAAACTAAATAAATTGTTTAACTCATTAATATAATTTATATATTATAAAATATCTATTAAATAAGTCATAAATTGAATATTAAATCTTATTCTTATTAGTTCTCCAGTGTTTAACGTCAACTCTGATTCTCCTTGTTCTGGCTCTCTTTAATCCGAATTTCTTAATATCTGCCCATCTTGGAGCAGGTCTGCCTGAAATTGCTATAAGTTTCAGTTTTTTTACCAGACTCTTCTTGCTTCCCATATTATTTTATTGATTAAATAATTAAACCTTATATTTTCACAGTTCAGGTATAATTATAGAGCAGATGGTAAGGAATGTTAAATTCAGGGTAGGAACTTGTAAATTTGAGGCCTTATCCCTCAAAAACCCATTTGAACTGATGCTGGGGCTAATGTTTAGGAAAAGCGGAAACGCTTTAATGGAATTTCCCTGGGAAGGAAAACCCGGGATATGGATGCTGTTTATGAGATATCCTTTAAATTTAATATTTCTTGACAAAAACAAAAAAGTGGTTGATATCCTGAAAAATATCCCACCTCTTTTTTTTAACCCAAAAACCTGGAAAACTTATTATCCAAAAAAGAAATGCAAATATGTGCTTGAACTGGATGCAAGAGAGAAAATTGAAATAAAGCAAAACTCAAAACTGGAATTTATTTAAAACCTCAAATTTTGTGGCATAAATCGTTTTTTCGTCTGTTTACAGGATTTCATTCTCATTTGATTATATTTTTAGGTAAATATTCGCAATAAACCTCGATTTGCGGGTATTATTATAAAACTCAATCAAAAAAAGATTTTATTCTTTAAATACCGCAAAAGTTAAGTAAAACCTCATTTTTACCCACCACATTTCGTGAAATAAAAGTCGGTCGGTCTTTGATTTAATATATCTCTTTAAAATCCCCATTGAATTTTGTTGACTTGATATACCTGTTATCCATGTAATGACAATTTCCACCTCGTGGTTTGTTGAACATAATATTAGGGTATTTGAATCCGTGTTCTTTAAGCCCTTCTATTGTAACCTCTCTTTGCACATCGGTCCTTGATGTAAAAAATGCAAGGATATTTCTATTATCATACCATTTATTTATCTTGTCTTTTACCCCAGGAATTTCATAAGCACTTTTCATGCGCTCCGGCTCTTCGTTAGGTATATCTTCGCAGACAACTCCGTCAATATCAATAAGATGATTTGTAAGACCCTCACGCATTTTTGAACCCATATTCTTTCCGTCATTTGTTTTTGGAGTTTCAAGATTTTGCATGTTTTTTATAATATGAATTAATATTTAAGAAATACTATTTCTATTTGAGTTTAAAATTTATCTTCTTGTAATTTTAATCTCTCTCTTTTTTGTCAGTGTTTTCAACAAATCTTTTAATTTATCTCCAGAAAGCGGTTCTGTGAGTTGTCCCTGTTGCCGAACCTGAATCAAATAAAGTTCAACCTGTTCCGCAAGCTGAGGGTTTGCGATTCTTACATTAGCCAGTCTTTCTCTAGCCTCTTTTGTTAAACATTCACCAAGGAGTTTTCTTTTCATCTCTTCAACCATTTTCATTTGCTCCTGCTGCATCTTCATCTGGTCTAATTGCGTCACCATAAATAATTTACACTAATTTAATAATGTTCAAATTAAATGAAGACAAATGTTTGAGATGCGGAGGCTGTGTGGGAATCTGCCCGGTTGCAGCTCTTGAATTAACCGAAACAGGAATTGTCTGCAATGAGGAGAAATGCATTAAATGCGGTAATTGCGAGTCTTTTTGCCCGGTTGCAGCCATAAAAATTGAGAAAGATAAAAAATAAATTTACCATTGATATTCTGTTTTTAGTATAAGTTTCAAAAATCTTAAATATTATGAGGGATGTAATCATTGTTGGGGCCGGACCTGGAGGTTCCGCAGCAGCAAAATATCTGGCTGAGAAAGGTTATGATGTTGCACTCTATGAAAAGAGGCAGGAGATCGGAGCTCCAAAGAGATGTGCCGAAGGTTTTTCTTTAGCTGGCGCAAAAGAATTTAATTTAGATTTACCTAAAAATTGTATAAGGCAGAAGATAAATAGTTCAAGGGTTTATTCTCCAAATGGTAATTTTGTTGAAATTAATTACGAAGTTGATGGAGGTTGTATTTTGGAGAGGAAAGTTTTTGATAAGTGGCTTGTTGAGGAAGCGGTAAGGAAAGGAGCAAAAGTTCAGGCAAAGACAACTATTACAGGTTTGTTAAAGGAAAACGGAAAAGTGGTTGGAGTTAAAGGGGAATTTTTTGGCGAGAAATTTGAAGAAAGATGCAAAATGCTGATTGCTTCAGATGGGATTGAAAGCAAAATTTCAAGAATGGCTGGTTTGAATACAGCCTGCAATCCAAATCTCGTAGATTCCGGGGTTCAGTTTGAAATGGCGGGGATAGATATAGAAGACCAAAAGAAAATATATTTATATTTTGGGAACGAAATTGCTCCTGGGGGTTATTGCTGGGTTTTTCCAAAAGGAAAAGATATTGCAAATGTTGGGATAGGCGTTCTTGGGAGGAACAATCTCCCTGCAATTAAATATCTTGAAAAATTTATTGAAAGCAAAAAGGAATTAAAGAAAGGTTCTATTCTTGAAGTTAATTCTGGCGGGATTCCTGTGGGTGGTTTATTGCAGAAAATGACTCTGGATAATTTTCTTGTTGTTGGGGATGCCGCCCATCAGGTCAATCCAATTCATGGCGGTGGGCTGTATGAAGCCCAGTTCGCGGGAAGGATTGCGGCGGAAGCTGTTGATGAAGCGCTCAAAAGAGGAGATACTTCTGAAAAACAACTGAGTAAATACAATAAAGAATGGTGGGAACAAAGAGGGAATCATTTAAGAAATGTTGAGAAATTAAAAGAGGTTTTTAAAAAACTTTCAGACGAAGATCTTAATTTTCTTTCTGAAAATCTCAAAGGAAATAATCTGGCGGATTTTTGCGAAGGAATTAATCTGAAATTTTTTGGAAAATTGTTAATGAAAAGACCGCATCTGATAAAATTTGCAAAGTCTTTGTTTTAAATTATAAAAGTATTCTTTATTGATTAATTCTAGATTAATTCCTTTATCATAATCACTAAAATAAGTTAATTTAACTTCAATGGCTTTTAATTTGACATTGTCCGCTACAGCAATAATTTTAAAATTAAATGTGGTTTTTTTGTTTGGTTTACATTCCAAGTGTTCTAGTTCATTTAGTTCAGATAAAAAAATGAAAATTTAGTTCTTCAGGATGAGATCCAATATTGCATATGTCGAACCTTGTTCTGGTTGAGTTGATCTGGTGAGATTAAGCTCAGGATATTTAATATGCTGCAAAATATCTTCTTTGAATAAGGCGACTATTATTGCTAATAAAGAAGTTAAAGCTAAAAGATTGTTGGTCTGATTTGTAATAAGTAAATGTATAAATAGTGCTAAACTCAAGGATATTGAAATGAGGATACCAAATTCAATCCAAAGTCTTTTAATGTCCATATTAAACCATTAAAATTTCCCCTTTCCCGTAAGGCACAACTTTCAGGAATTCATCAATATTAATTTGTTTAATTTTTTCGCTATCTTCTTTTTTCGCTATCTCGGAGATTTTTAATTTAATCAATTCTCCAAGTTCTTTTCCTTCTCCCCCGCCTGGAATCAAACCAATAAAATATTTTGCGTGTTTTTTGATGGATTCTAGAGGACCTTTTACAATTTTAAATTTTTCATTAACCCCAATATGAATAATTAATTCAGTTCTCAGGAAATTTCTTTTCCCGTAAATCATAAAAGATCCTTTTTTCACATGACCTTTTCCGGTTTTTGAAACTTGGTCCGGAGTCACCCAGTAAACATCAGCAATTCCTAGTTTTGAAATCCAGAATCTTGAATAGCACCCCACAAACTGCGCGGCTTCTTTGACTGCTTGTTCTGTGATTTCTTTCCCTTCGCTTCTGATAATTCCAAATGGAGACCCAATGATATGTGCGTGCAGGATAATATCATTTTTCTTGCAGTATTTCTTGACCAGTTTCTCATTTGTATCCGTGTCTTTTCCTGCAACAACAAGGAAATTATCTGAGGTGTAAAAATATCTGAAGTGTTCGTACCATTGCAATTTGATAGGTTGTTTTTTTGAAAATATTTTTTCTTTCCTTTCAATAGGTTTTTCAATCAACAATTTAATTCTTTTTATTTTCTCTCTCGCTTTCTTTGATTTTTTGTACAGTTTATTTGTTTCTTCTTTTATGTCAATATTTATATTTAACTTTATTTTATTCCCTTCAAGTTCAATAATTACAACCCCTTTTTTTTCAAGGATTTCTTTGATTGGGGCAATTATTTTTTTGGTTTCTTTATAGATTTTTATGGCTTTTTCTATTTCTGATTTATGTTCAAAAAATAAATCGGCTTGTTCTTTAAATCTGTTGATTCCTTTTTCATATTTTTCAAGAGTTTTTTTCTGATTTTCGCGAATAAGTTCTGCTTTCGTTTTTTTCTCTTCTGAAAAAACTTCTTTGATTGCAATGGAAAAACTTTCTTTTTTTTCAGACTTAAAGTTTTTCAAAGTGTCAAGTTCAAAAGGCGAAACAAAATATTTGATTTCTTCTTTGAAATAAATCCGAGGGGAAATTTCTTTGTTCAATAATTCTTTCAAATTTTTATTTTTCAAAATTTCTTCTGCATAGATTTTTCCAATATGGATTTTTTTCAGCAGTTCTTCATTTTTTATTTCAAGATAATTTTCAATATTTTCACTTTCTATTTCTGTGTATTTTTCTCCAACCAGAATTTTCCTGTCTTTGAATTCTCTCTGGAAAAGACACCCGACTATTTTTCCTTCCTGACAAAGAATTACATTTCCTTTCCCAATGAATTCAAGGATTACCTGATAATCCGAAAAATCCAGAACAAAGATTTTGTTAAATTTATATTGTTCAATTTTAATTAATATTTTTCCTTTTAATCTTTCTGATATGAAATTAATAAAACCTTGGGTTTCTTTTTCCTGCGGTTTTTCCGGGTCAAGATAACAAAAAGTTTTCCCCGCGACAAGAGAGAGAACTCCTTTTTTTGGCTTGAATTCAAAAACAGTATTTTCCGATTTATAAACTCTCTTTAATTTACATCTTTCAAGAACTTTTAGTTCTTTTACCAAATAATGAAAATCCAAAGGAGTTAACATAAAAATAGAGGTAATTATTTTTGGTATTGCCATGGATGGTTTATAAGATTAAAAAGTTTGGTTGTAATGAACTCATTAGCAACATTAAATTTAAAGTTATAAGGTTTATATATCAAGGATTCAAGCTCATCAAGTGATTTAGTATTTCTTTTAACAGAATCTAATCTCTTCAAATTATTTTTTGTAAGCGCAGAATCTGAGTTATAAATTTTGTAGAGTAATGTATTATATAACGGAAATTTTAGAATTAGGTCATATATAAAATCATAATTTTTTAATTCAATAGAAAGTAATTTTTTATAGGCTTCAGAATCATCTTCTGTTTCTGACCTTTTTTTACTTTCTTGTAACTTACACCCAATAACCTCAAGAATATTAGAGATATTATGTCTTTTTTCGTGATATGTTATAATATCATGGATTCCAACAGATATTTCTTGATAAGGTTTAATTATTATTTCAGATTTTTCACCAAAGGAACTTAAATCGAAACTCTCTTTAATATTTATAAACCAGTAATAAAATTTTAAATGGATTATAAATCAAAAATACCCGAGATTTCAACTATTCCTTTTTCTCAATTGTTGAGAAGCAAGTTCCGCAATAATACACTGTTTTACCTTCCAGTTTTCTTTCTCCAAGAAATACCCCAGGACCGCATTTTTGGCAAAATTCCCTATTTCTGATAATTTTATCCCCTTCAACCTTGTATTTCTCATATTTTTTTGAGATTCTGTGCTTGCTCTTTGATTTCGCTCTCTTTCCTTTTTTGTCTGCCATAATCTACATTAAAAATTAAAAATAAAAGCACCCTTAACCTTAAATTCAGGAGTAATTATACCTAAATAAGTTTAATTATGAAGGGTCTGAGTGTTGTTTATATGATGATGGGCGCCACTGTATTGATAGCGGGTCTGTATGTAATTTTGATGGGTTCTACTGGGGAAACCCCTATTTATTACCACACCTTACCTGAAATACAGTTTTCTGAGTTGCTCACTTCTTTCTTGCACACTGAGACAAATTTGCAAAGGGTTATTGAAATGGATTCTGATAGGCTTTTTGAAAATATGCAGGAGACTCCTATCGTATGGGATAATTCTTGGAATTCTTATGAGGATTTCATGAGTCTTTTTGAAGAGAGATTCGGAGATTCAGTAAGTGATTATTTTGCTTCTGTTTATGTTTTGGAAGGAGCGAATGTTGAGTCTTCAATAGTGGATGCTTCAGGGGCGGGAAGTAATTTAGATTATAATTTAGGAACTGAAATCCTGACTTGGGAATACACCTATGAAATCCATTTAACGAGCAAGATGTTTGGCGCAGAAGTGGCAAATGAAATTAATACTGTGAGGAGCGGAGAAATTGAGTTTGACTTTTTAAATCTAGAAGAAGTTTATGATTGCGCAGATGATTTTTTTAATTCTGGTCTGGTGTATAGATTTCAGGAGTGCAGTTCTTCAGAAATTACTAATGGGTTGGCGAATAAATTTTTAAGCAATTTACCTGCATCCTGCGACGGATTTGATATTTCAGTAAAAGCCCCGGTTTTTTGCGGAGTGCAGGGTTGCAAGTGCGATAGCATGAAATCTGTTAAGACAACTTTATTTATTAGCAAAGAAGGGAAAAAAAGTGTGGCTTTTATTTCAGAGTTTAGTACTTTTGAATGCGGCGAACCTGAGAATACCTGCGTGAAAGGAACTGATTGTCTTGGCGAGGACTATTGCGTTAATGGATTTTGCGGTAAGTGTTATGCTGCTGGGTTGTATTGTTCCTCAGACGAGACTCTTTTTTCTTCAGGTATGCGAGAGTGTTCTAAGATACCGGGTGGAGTTAATAAATATGAATGTTTGCAGAAATGGGATGTTGGAACTGTTTTTAAAATATATATGAAAGTGGGCGACGATGTGTTTGAGCACTCAGGTCTTGAACCAATAATATTAAATTGCGGTAAACAGCATAAATCTTTAATATTGGAAGGACTTTCAGATTATTTTTTTAAATTTAATGGGGTTAATGTTGGCACAGGCGAACTAGATTTATGCGATGCTTCAAAAGTTCCAAGGGTGAGCGGCAGATTAACAATTTATGATAATTCAGAAGGTGTTGTTCGTTCAATAGGCGATATTTATGTAAGTTTTGCAGTATCCGATGCAATAAATGAGTTGAATGGGGACGAATTTGCTTATTATTTTAATTCTATGGATTGTGCTGAATTTAAAACAAGCACAAGAGATTTGATTTCAAAAAAGATAAAATATACAGGGATTGAAGGGTATGCCTGGAGTATTTATCTGCCTAATTGCAATACCAACCCGGCGACATGGTATGGCGAACAATATAATATATTCACAATTGATTTTATTGAAACTAAATCTGGTAAAACAGTAGCAACAGCAACCTATATTATAGAATATAAAGCAGATATATAATTATGGAATTGCCAATAAAAAAAATTGTCGGAATAATCCTTTTTTTAATAGTGCTTTTTCTGGTTATTTATGGGGTGATTTATACTGGCATACTATCGGGTTTTGGAAATATTTCAGATATTCTTGGAGTTTGGTTTGAGAAATTATTTAGTCCTGTTTAAATTATATATATATAAGGTATAATATTATGACAGCTAAACAAAACAAAAAACTTACTTTAGGAATATTATTAACTTTTGTAATCTGCATTGGCTCTGCAATATTAGCCGCTTACTCAACAGGACCTTACGGGAATTATCCAAACCCAGGAATCCATCCTGGAATGATTGGACCTGGAACTTTCAACGCT
>QMZS01000018.1 GCA_003663295.1 Candidatus Aenigmatarchaeota archaeon
CACAACTTTTTTCTTAGTAACCTTTTTTTTAACAATTTTTTTCTTTACAGATTTCTTCTTAACCACTTTTGGTTTTGCACTGTTGAACATTTTTGTTAGTTCAGCAAGTGAAAGGTTTCCCGCAATTTTTGTTTTGTTCCAGTTCAACGGCACTTTTTTTATTTTCTTTTTTACCGCAGTTACTAACTTAGCTCTTGTCAACGCTTCAATCATTTTAGTTTTACTAACCATAAACTAATTAAACTTTGTAGTATATATAGGTTTTTTTATCAACTTTCATTATCGATTGATTAACAAAAGCGTTGATTACAAAAATATTTTTGTTCAACGGGTTGGAATAAATTCAATCAATCGTTGTATAGACTCTCCAGGCTTCAATCCATGACCACCAATCTACCAACCAAACTTTAATTGGGTTGGAATGTTGGATTGGAAATAATCAATATTTTGATTTAGGAAATTATCAACTCATTTATATGGATTATTTTTATTTTCTAAATATTGCATTGTTACGGATTGGGAATTTAAGCTTAGATTATATTTCATGTAGATTTCAAAAGACAAAATTATTTTATTCCAATTCGTATATTTTTAATTCCAGTTTTTATAGAGTGTTATCTAAATCAAGAGTATTTAATCTCAGAGTATTCCTTTATATATAAAGTGAATAATTATGGCTATTCAGGATATTGTTTGCAGTTTGTTTAAATTAGGTGCAAGTTGTTCAGGTATGCCTTTAGATACTTTATTGGTTGAATTTTTGCTTATTCCCAGCGTTGTTATGATTATATTTTTATATGTTTCTGTGAATATGTTTCTTCGCGGCGAACACCCAAAAATAAAACCTTTGCTTGCAATCACTTTTTATATAACAATTATATATAGCGGGTTTTATGGAACTTTCGCAATGTTTATATCTTCATTTTTGCCTTTGTTTATTGCAGGCACTTTTATATTGTTTGTTGCCACTAGATTTATATCTCCTTCACAAATGAAAAATTTGGGTGGTGTTGCATCAAAAGCCGGTGAATTTATATATGACAGGTCTACAATAAAAGACAGAATCATGTCAAAATATTCAGAATTAGTGGATTTAGATAAAAAGATGACTAAATTATTTGATTTTAAAACTGAAGACGCAGATGATTTTTCTAAAGAAGGAAAAGTCATTCTTATGTTAAGACATGAAGTGAGGATGGAATTGGAAAATCTAATACACTCATATTTTAGAGCGTTCGGAAATAAAAAGGATACTGACATAATGAGAGTGAAAGATTATTTACACCAAACCGACACTCTGAACAATATTGATAATAAAATAAATAAAAAGAAATAAAGATTTATTTAATCATTTAGCCAATCCTCTATTTTTTTATAAGTAGCTTGTGTATAATTATCATCAGGAATATCCGGAACTATTGGCAAGTCTTCTCTTAGCTTTTCATATATATTTACCCAAAGGTCTGATACAAAATCAGTAGTATAAATTTTATCAATAATTTTTCTTGCTATTTTAGCTCTTTCTTTTTCTTGTTCATAATTGTTGATTACATGGCTTATTCCTTTTTCAATTGATCCCACCTTTCTTGGTTGCACCCCAATACCAAATCCAGGTTCTATATATATTTGATAGGTCCCGCCTTTAGCAGAAGTTATTAATGGGGTTTCCATTGCAAGCGCTTCCAAAGCGCTTAAACCAAAAGTTTCATAGGTTCCATCAGAAGGCAGAACAAAAACATCAGCGGATTTATAGATGGCAGCCAGATTTTTTTCATCGCTTTCAGGTATTTTTCCATTTAATATTAATTTATCTCTGTATCCTTTTTCCTCAAAAATATTTTCCAATCGTATTCTATCTTCTTCGTTAAAGGTTATCCCGGCGTGCATTAATTTTACATTATCGCCTTTTTCTAATAATCTGGTAACAGCCTCACCCAATTCATAAACTCCTTTATCTTCTTGCAACCTTCCTGTGATTAGTATTAATTCTTCTCCATTTGGAGCATATTTTTTTCTGATTTCTTCAGATAATTCATTTACTTTTGGATCATAAGTATATTTTGTGAAGTTTGTGGAATTTGGAACAGCCAATGTTTTTTTAGTGTATTTCTTATTTTTTTCAGTAATTTTATCAGCAGCATAGGCCGAAGGGGCTGTAATCAAGTCCACTTCGTCAAACATCTCTTCGTCTAAAGGATTGGATAAAGAGTCCATTCCATGCATTGTGTAAACAATAGGGATATTTTGTTTGTGGAATTCTTTATTAATTTCATTTAATTTTTCTCCTCTGGTGTGAGAATGGATTATCTCATATTTTCCAGAATTTAAATAGTTGTTAAGGTCTTCGAAATTCCCAAAGGTTTCATCAACTGTTTTATCTTTTGTTATATCAGAACCGGTGTACCCACACCAGTCCCATGGAGCCTCATCAGTATATAAATTTAAACCCCCAATTAATCTTATACTTTCAATTTCATCTTTGTATCTCAATCCTCCAACCAATTGCAATGGAACTGTATCGCATCCACTAGCAATATTAAGTCCTTCTGCAAATTTTTGCTTAAGTATTCTCATAATAATTAATTATAGTCTGTTGTATTTTTTTTAGTTTTTGTATATCTGCAAATTTGGTCATATAAATCTTCGATTAAGTTATAATCAGGAAGTTCTGTCACAATTATTCCATCTTTATTATAATCTGCGGAAGTGTAAGGACTTGGTTTTGATGTTGAACCATAAGGTTTGTATGGAATAGGGTGGATTTCAGGTTCTTCTTCAGTGACCTTTTTAGACCCAGGAGGCTTATAGTTCGGACTAAGAAGCAGACCAGTAATTAAAGAAGATAACAGTCTATCCGCAGTATTGTAATTTCTTTCGAGTCCGGTAAGTTTTCCAAGACCACCCCATAAATCAGCATCCTTTGTAAGTTCGTTAAGATAGGTTCCAAAATAAGCAAGAGGAACACCAAAAGTATATTGAGCTCCTTCGAAAGGAGTTGTAGTATTATCAAGTTCTCCGAGAATTGTATGTCTTTCTATTTTGGTTTCTCCAGTTCTCGAGTCAGTTGTTTTAGTTGCATCCCCTCCAAATAAAGCATCCAAAAATGGTTGATGATCAACTCCAATATCCCTTATAGATTTTAATTCAGAAGCACTAATTCTTGTGAAACCCGTATCACCAGGAAGAAGTCCCAGTGTTCCTATAGTCTTTGCCAATCTATCTTCGCTCCCAGTTATTTCACCTGCCATATTTAATCACCACTAATATATAATAACTTTTAGGTATATATAGTTTTCGGTGGTGGAATATATATCTTCTATCATATAATAAGGGTTTTATTGCAGTTATTTGGCGTGTATTGGTGGATTTACAAGATTTAGATTAAAATTGAATTTTTATCAGATCTTAGCGTAAGGAATCTCAATTCTATGAGAATAATTGCAATCATAACAGTCTTGATGGATATGTTTATAATATTTATCATACCAATTTATGTTGATTTATATCTCAAAAACAATTGCCCATAGTGATAATTCAAACACCTCATACAAACCGATTTATACCCTTTATCTAAATCCTTTTTCCTTCTGGTTTCATATATAAACAGGTCATTTTCCCCGCACTTCGGACAAGGATAATATTTAGTTATATATAAATACAATTTGGCAACTAAATCTTCCAAAGAATGGAATTTTTTTAATCAATCCTTTATAATATAAGAATTATTTTCTTTTAGGGTAAAGACCTTTTCTTTTAAAGAAAAGGGTTTTATGGACGAAAAACTTGAGATTCTGAGAAAGACCGCAAAATTCCTTAAAGTAACACCAGAGCAGTTGCCAAATACTTTAAGAAGATTCAAAAAAGAAATTGAAAAAGATTAATTATACATCTCATGATCTTTCATAACCCGGTATTTTTTCAGAACAATTTCTTTCACTTTAAATTCCCTTCCAATCAATTTAGTTAAATTAGGTTTGCTTTTCCCGTCAAGGAATGAATTAACCGAGAACCCAACTGTACTCTCAACATTAATTGTAAATTTCTTCCCATCAACTTTCACATTCATTCTTCGGATATAAGGGTTTCTGGTTTTCTGTTTCAGAAACTGAAGAACTCTCCTATTTTTTAAGTCCACCAGTTTTTTCTTCACTTCTTTAATTTCATCTTCCTTAAATTTCTTCCTGAATTCAATTGTGATCCTGTAGGATGCGGTTATCTTTTCATTTTTAAGTTTATCAATATCTTCCCTGTTAGAAGAACTTAATTTGGAAACAGATACAAATTTTAATTTATTGATTTCACCCCGCATTTTTGTCAACGCAAGTTTTCTTATCTTCGGATTCTTAAGCATTATTACAAAAGGTCTGTAGCAATTTGTTACAACATTTTGCTCAAGCCGTCCAATTGAATAAAAAACCGCTTCGGTTGCTTTGGTGTGTTTAAGCAAAGTGTTTTCAATTGAGAGCTGAACTTTTCTTTTTATAGTTTTTTTCTTGTAACTTCCCTGAATATAGAGCGGAGAAATCTGCAGATTTATTTTATTATTCTCAATATCAATGACTGCCATAATGTCCGGGTTTTCAAATCTCATCCTGTGGTTGATTTCTTTTCTCACGCTAATTCCAAGAGCCCGGTTAAAATCTGATTTTATTGCTTCGCATAAATCCACTCCATTCTCTTCCCAGAAATCCTCTTCTTTTGAAACCAGTTCCGCGGGAATTTTTGAGCCAATTAAAAAAGTTTCATACTCATATTTCTCAAGTTCTTTTTTAACTTCCTGAACATAGAAGTCTATTTTGGAAAATATATTGTTGCAGAGGCAGCAGTTCTCATTTTTCTTAAATTCTGTTTTCTCTTCTTTGTAGGTTGAGTTAATAATAGCGTAGTTTCTAAGTATTTTTCCTTTTTCTCTATTCGGGATTTTCGGGTTCAACTCATGAAATTGTCTCCCAAGACAATCATCGCAAATATCATATTTTTTAAGAATCTCTACAATTCTTTCCATCAACTCCATAATTTACATTGAAAAGAATAATTTTCATAAGAACCCTAATTTTTCTAAAAACCTTATTATGGACTATTCAGAACTTGTTGAAATTTACGAAAAATTATCCGCAACAACAAAGAAACTTGAGAAGAGAGATATTATTGCGGAGTTTATTAAAAATCTTGATACAAATGAACTTGAAATAGTAATCCCGCTAATCCAGGGGAAGATTTTCCTTGAAGTTGAGGAACAGGAGCTGGGAATCGCAGATAAGTTAATAATACAGGCGATTATGGGGTTGGGCTTCTCAAAAACAGAGGTTATTGATAAATTTAGGGACACTGGGGATTTGGGTCTGGTTGCGGAGAAATTTGCGGAGAAAAAGAGGCAGGCGACTTTGTTCCAGAGAAAATTAACAACTGAAAAAGTTCTGGCTTCAATTAGGGAACTCGCAACCCCGGAAGGAAAAAACTCGCAGAATAGAAAACTGAAAATTATTCTTGAGCTTTTAAATTTCGCTACCCCGAAAGAAGCCCTGTATATAATAAGAACAATTCTTGAGGATTTGAGACTTGGGGTGGCTGAGGGAATTTTGAGGGATTCAATTGCTCTGGGTTTTGATGCGGATAAAGAAAAAGTGGAATACGCTTACAACCTTGAAACTGATTTTGGGATTGTGGCAAAAATTGCAAAGGAAAAAGGAAATGCGGGTTTGGAAGAGGTTAAACTTGAAATAGGAAGACCAATCAAAGTAATGCTTTCTGAAAAAGCCCCTGACTTGGAAAACGCAATCGAGAAAGCAAAGGAACCAGCAATTGAAATAAAATATGATGGGATGAGGACTCTGGTCCAGAAAGACAAGGATAAAATCTGGCTCTTCACAAGAAGGCTGGAAAATGTAACAAAACAATTTCCAGATTTGGTTGAGCTTTGCAGGAAAAATATAAAATCAGAAAAAGCAGTTCTTGAGGGAGAGACCCTTGCAATAAAAGATGGAAAACCTGCCCCATTCCAAGAACTTTCAAAAAGAATTCACAGGAAATATGATATTAAAAAAATCTCCGAAGAAATTCCAATACAGATAAATTTCTTTGACTGCATTCTCGCTGATGGGGAACAGTTGCTTGAGGAAAGTTTTTCAGAAAGAAGAAAAAAACTGGAAGAAGTTGTAAATCAAATTGAAGGAAAATTCCAGTTGGCGGAGCAGATAAAAACAACTGATTTAAAAGAGGCGGAGGAATTTTATAGCAAAGCTCTTGATGCTGGACAAGAAGGCGTGATGGTTAAGAATCTTTCAGCTCCTTACCAGCCCGGAAAAAGAGTTGGTTATATGTATAAAGTTAAACCTGAAAAGGAAAGTCTTGATTTGGTAATTACCGGGGCTGAATGGGGACAGGGAAGGAGAGCAAACTGGCTGGCATCTTTTATTCTTTCAGTCAGGGACGAAGCAACTGGGGAACTCTTTGAAATAGGGAGAATGGGAACCGGGCTTACAGATGAGAATTTTAAAGATATGACTGAGAGATTAAAGCCTTTAATTATCAGGGAAAAAGAAAACACCGTTTACCTGAAACCGAAAATGGTTGTTGAAACCGGCTACCAGGAATTGCAGAGGTCCCCAAATTACAAATCAGGTTTTGCTTTGAGATTTCCAAAATTAATCGGAATCAGAGAAGATAAAAGCGTTGAAGATATAGAAACTGTGCAGAGGATTAAAAGGTTGTATAAATTATAATTTTTATCTTATAAGGATTCAGTTAAAATTCGGATGCTCTTTATATCTTTTGGATAATAATCTTTTGTTCCTTTTGCAGTGTAATTTCTATCTAAGATATACGCGACTTTAATAAATGGCGGTTCTGTGGAATAAGCATGTTTATATTCAGGTGGTATTTTAACATACATTCTGGCAGTTCTATTAATTCCCAAAAATAACCGCATCTTGACTCAACCTCATCCTTTTTACTGTTATACGTTATTTCTATAGGTTGCATCTGTTGGAGTTTCATTTCCTTAATTTCCATGATTATTAATTTATAAAACCTTGGAAATCTGGTTAGAATAATATTTTTAAACTTCAGGATAATTCATAATTATCTCAAAGCATCCTGAGCCGCAGTAACCAAAGGATACATTGTTGGAGCAGGGGTGAGTTTTGGATGCGTTGCCATTTGCAGGGTTTCCAGTTCGGTTAATAATATTCTTTTTTGTAAACTCAGTCCAATAATGTTAATTATCTCTCCGGCTGAATTTCCACCCGCAACCTGTCCCCCCAAAAGAATATGAGATTGTTTTGAAAAAATCAATTTAACTTTCAATTTATTTGTGCCTGGCATCCCCCCAGGATGTTTGTCGGTGCATTCCGCATTGCCAACAATAATTTCAAATCCTTCTTTAATTGCAGTATTTTCGGTCATGCCCGCAGAGCCCAAAACTAAATCTCCAACCTGCGTTGAGTATGTTGCAATTGTTCCTTTATTCTCTCTTAAAACATTAATCTTAAATAAATTTGCTCCCGCAATTCTTGCTTCTGCAGTGGCAGTTGACGCAAGCATTATGTTAATCCTTTTTCTTGTGAAGAAGTCTTTTTTCTCAGCGCAGTCTCCTATTGCAAATATATCCGAATCGGAAGTTCTTAAATATTCATCCACGACAATTCCCCTGCCTTTGCCAATTTCCAGTCCCGTTCTTTTTGCAAGATCTGAATTAGGACTTGCCCCAATCCCGAGAATGACCAGTTCTGCTGGAATCTGTTTATTATTTGAAAGGGATATTGATTCCACGCGTTCATTCCCGTTAAATTTTAAAACTTTTTCCCCTGTAATTAATTCAACTCCTTCATCCACAAGTTTTTGTTTTGCTAACTCAGAGAATTCAGGGTCAAATGAATTTGCAAGAACCTCAGGCATTAATTCCACAATAGATATTTTTGCATCTTTTAATTTTGAAAGTTCATCAGCAAATTCAACCCCGATAAATCCACCACCCACAATCACAATATTTTTGGCTTCTCCGCTATCTTTTTTCAGATTTTTTAAATGGTTCATTTCTTTTTGAATATTGTATATCCCTTTTTTTTCTATGCCTTCGATTGGAGGCATGATTGGATTTGAACCCGTTGCGAGAACAAGTTTTTCATATTTAAATAGCTCATTATTTTTTGTTTTGATTTCTTTTCTTTCTTTATTAATTTCAATCACTTCATCAACTTTAAAATCAATTTTGTTTTTTTCCAGAGGGGCGTTTCCAAGAGCATTGTCTTCTGGTTTTAGTAAAGTTGTAAGCATGTAAGGAATGCCGCATGGAATAACTCCGCCTCCAACGCTTTTAATCACCAGAACTTTTTTTTCAGGATAACTTTTCTTTGCAGTGATGGCTGCGATTACGCCCGCAGGTCCGCCCCCAATTATAATAATATCATATTTCATTTTATAAAAATCTTTTTTTGCGACAACATAATTATGTATTGAATTATATAAGGTATTCTAAATTAATTTTTTTATCATTGTTTGTTCTTTTTATTTTTATAAACTTTGAAAACGCAAAATGGACCGCACATAGAACAATATTTTTCTTTTTTAAGTTCAGGATTTTTTTAAGTATTCCTGGTTTCTTAACTTGCTGTTGGCAGAGGACCAAGAATATAGAAAGGCGAGTTATTGCAATATTTTTTCTATTTCATTTAAAGGAATATGACCGGGTCTTCAATCATTACCTGAACCCCTTTTTTGCTCTATCTGAAAGTTTACCTAAATTTTTTAGTTCTTGGATTTGCGCTTTATCCATAGCATCAGCGAGGCATCTCGGTCTTAGTTTATCTCCAAGACTTAAGGTAACATCATATTTTTTGGCGATTTCAACAATCTCATCAAAGTGTTCATACAAGAAATTTTCTTTATTGTGGTGTTTCATCCATTCCAGTAAAAAAGAACCCCCGCGGCTGACGCATTTCATTACTCTTTTTTCAATTAATGGAAAAGATTTTCTTGTCACTCCTGCATGAACCGTGGCAAAGTTAATGCCATCTCTCGCCTGTTTTTCAAAAACTTCAAGATATAAGTCTTTGGTTATCTTTTTAATTTCACCGGCTTCTATTGCTGCCTGATAAAGAGAGACAGCTCCAAGAGGAACATTGCATTTTTTAATTATCTTTTTTCTTATTTTATCCACATCACTGCTGGTGCTTAGATCCATCATGGTATCAGCCCCTGCATCAACTGCTGTTTTTAGTTTTTTTTAATTCTGTTCTTAAATCAGATTTCATGGAAGAAGTGCCAATGTTTGCGTTAACTTTTACTTTAAAGTCAGAACCAATTCCAATTGGATCTAAATTTTGATGGTTTATATTTGCGGGGATAACAACCAGACCTTTGGATATTTTTTCTCTCAGTAAGTTGACATCAATGTTTTCATTTCTTTTGTAATTTTGTTTTCCAGCGCAGATTGAAGTTGAGTCATTTTTGAAAATCGCATATCCATAGTTGATTCTATATTCAAGGTATTTTAAGTTATGTCTGTGGTGATTGATTATTCACCTAAATTTGAAGCAGCAAAAAAATATTATGAGCTATTTGAGACCGTATATAGATCAACAAAAAAATCAGAAGTTAACAATCGATCATTAGGTGAAACAACAGAAAAATTTGTTAAAGGCGTTGTTTATGAGACTTTGAAATTCACCCGGATATAAGAGAAACCTTTACTGCGTTAAATATAAAATTAATTGAAATGATTGGAAAAGGTTATCTTGAATTGAGTGAAACTGAAATAACTCATTTTGATTCTGTGACCAAAGAAATTTATTTTGATAATCTTTTTAGCAATATAAAATAAGGATTATAATTTGCTCTTGCTCAAATTTTTAAGCGCATTCTCAACAGCGTAAATGAAATTCATCCTTGTGCCTGTCTGACCTCTTGATTTAATTCTAATATCCTTGATTCCCGCAAGCCTGAACATTTTTTTTATTTCTTCAGGAGAACAAAGTTTCAAACCTTTTGGTGCAGGCATTAATTTCACAAGAACCGAACCTGTTTTTCCAAATGATATGAAAGGTATTGAGTGCTCTTCTCCGCACATACATTCTGCTGAACCACAACCTCTTCTTATTGGGAATATATTCATTCTCGCTTTTCTTGCGGCTTTCTGGATTGCTTCTTTGTTTGTGGCCGCTCTTCCAAATCCAACTCCAATATAACCGTTTTTATTTCCAACAACAACCATTGCTCCTAAATTTAATCTTCTTCCGGATTTATGAATCCTGACGGTTCTTCTAATCATGCTTCTTCGGATACCGCCTCCTTTTCCTGGACTTCCTCCAATTAAAATTAATTCTTCTTCAAGGTCGGGGATTAAAAAATCTGTAATCTGGGGTTCTTTTATAAGGTGTCCAAATTTAAAGATATCTTCTAAAGTTATTTTACCAGCTTGCACCTGAGTTCCGAGTTTTGTTTTTGGAATCCAAGGTTCTTCTTCATGTTCGTCTCGGAATCCGCGACCTTTTTTAAAATCTCTTTTGCCTCGAAATCTTTTTTCTTCAGGTTCCCCCCCATCAGTTTTAACCTCAGCTTCAGATTTTATGGTTTCATCAGATTCACTTTTTTTAGTTTCTTCAGTTTTATTTACAATTTTTTTTTCTAAATCTTCTTTTTTAATTGTTTCAGTTTTAATTACTTCTTTTTTAGTTTCTCCAGTTGTTTTATTTTCAACTTCAGCAACTCCTTTTTCATCATCTAAAGGATTTATATTATCTTTTTTATCTTCTTCCATATTATTCTTTTGCATATTTATTTAAAATATTTTTCTTTACTTCATCAAATTTCTTTGACATTTCTTCTGAAACGTGAGCTCCTTTGATTCTGTCTTCAGAAGGGAATCTGTCTTCAGAATGAGGTATATTTAATCCTCCGTCCAGACAACCTTTTAATATTGAGAAAATTTTGTTTCCTTGAGTTATTCTGGTTATGCCTGTATCAAAAACAGCTTCTTTAACTTTATTTTTCCTGCAGATTGCTCCAAACGCAAGTCCTGCCAGATAAGCGGCGGAAGTATTCTTTTTTGAATAAGTCCATCCCAATTCTGATAATTTTTTTGAGATATAAGTGTTTTTTGTAATATCGCAACCATTGTATTCAATTAGCTGGATATTTACATAATTATTGGTTATTCTTGCCACAACTCTCGGTTTTCCTGATTTAATAAGAGCTAATCTTTTCCTATAATCTGTTTTTTCTTCACTTCGTCTCTTAAGAGGTAATACTTTCCTTCTTGCCATTAAATTAATAGGCTTAAAGTTTTTAATGTCATAAACTCCAGATAATTCAATTAAGTTAAGTATTATAAAATATATACGCCCTGGCCGGGATTTGATTTCGTAAATCGCAAATAACAACAAAATGTTACTGCGAATTTACCCGGGTCGCTGGCTTGACAGGCCAGTATCCTAAACCACTAGACTACCAGGGCATAAATTATTATTTAATTTTTAAAACAATCAGACCAATTATTGAAATGGAACAGGATACCAAGATTACAGAGAAAACAATGTCAGGGAAAAGTATTGTTTTTGCAAGATGGTAATGGAGAAATGGAAGAGGTGCAAGAACTGCGGCTGCAAGACCTCTCGACATCATAATCGCAATCAGATTCTTTTCTTGTTTTTCCATAAAATTATCTGGAATTAGTCGTGAACCCAAGCATCTCACGGAAAATAACAGCAAGGTTAAAATAAGGCTATAAATGAAGATTTCAATATTTGCTATCCTTACAATAGAACCTAAGACAACAAAGAAAAATGTTCTGATAACAAAAACAATTAGTCTGTGGAATTTGTTGGTGGTTGGGGTCATTGGACTTGCATTTTTTATATAAAATATTTTTCCTATCCGGGTTGCATTTCCAAGCACGATCCCAAAAATTAGTGAAGAAATTGCTCCAATTCCGCCAAATAATTCAGTTATGGCATATGTGAAAAATATCATTCCGATAGTTAAAATATAATGATATTCATAGCTTTCAATTCGCGGAAGGATATTTAGCCAAATTAATCCAAGCACAAACCCAACAACAATTGCAACTGAGAAAGAAGAGACTATGATGCTTGAGATTGCCACCACACCCTTATTTGACAGGATAAGATATTCAATTGTTATGATTGCGATTAAAACGCAGAGAGCATCTGTGATTGCGGATTCAAGAGTGAGGAGATATTTTGTGTCTTTTTTTATATTTAATTTTGAGACAAGGGGAGCAACAATCACTGAAGAACTTCCGCCAACAATTGCTCCGAGAAGGATTCCAAGAGGCAGTTCCAGACCAAACACCAGAACAGAAAATAATGCAGTGATTAAAACAGATAAAGTAAATATTGAGATTGACCAGATACTTGCTTTTGGAATCTCTTTAATCAAGGTGTAAAAATTCAGCTCCACGCCAACTTCAAAGAGAATAAACATAAGTGCGAGTGAAGAAAAAATCGGGGTCAGTTCAGATGAAATTATGGAAATTCCGTAAAAATTAAGCAACAGACCAATTAAAAGTAATAGGATGGCATCAGGTATTTTATATCTTTTAAAAATGCAATCCGCAAGTACTCCGAAGGATAATATAGCTCCGATAAAGAGGAATATTGCAGTGATAGACATAATTATTTAATGTTTACTTAATTATATCTTTATGGGCCCGTAGCTCAGACCTACCCTTATTAAACACATATCAAAGGGAGGGAGCAATCTGGTAGAGCGACTGGCTCTTAACCAGTAGGTCGCGTGTTCGAA
>QMZS01000019.1 GCA_003663295.1 Candidatus Aenigmatarchaeota archaeon
TGAGGAATTTATCCTTATGCTGTAATTTCCCTCGTTTCTTCCTGTTGAATCCCATGTGCAGTTGTACCATCCATCTCCTTCATCATTTACTCCTGAACATTCAAAGGAGTTGTTATTTGTATCCAGAACCTCAATTGTTATACCTGCCCCGGTTACAGTATTAGAACATTCGTCAGAGAGATTTAACCTGATTAAAATCTGCTCAGAGACATTGAAGTTCTGGGTTATTGGTTGTTCTAAAGTGTCCAAAAGCCACCCGATAACTGTGACGGATTGTGGTATTGTTGTATTCACAGAATCGCCATCTGTAGCATAAAACCTGTAATATTTTGTCCCGACATCTCCTGAAGACCAGTTTGAATAAAGAGTTAATTGAGTCTCATCATAGCAGTTATTGCAAACTTCGCTTGTTATATTTTCCCAGTTTCCTGTCCTGTTGAACTGCAAATAAATAGTAATTGTATCATTGTCTATGTCCGAAACATTTGCCTTGAATGTCCAATTCTCACCCCAGCTTTTGTTGTTGTCGTGATAGATGTCTTTTACATTTGGAGCAGTATTCTGGATTGTTTTCTGGGTTGAATTCTTTGCAGTCCCATTACACCCACAGTCATTTGGCGTAACCTCGCAAATCCAATTTTCCCCTTTGGTTGTGTTTCCTGAGCCAAGGGTTGTTATCAAGGTATTTGTGTTATTATCAATTCCTGTCTCTGTCCCGCTGAGGTTTAAAACCCCGTCTTTATACCATTTCCAGTGGGCAGTTAAACCAGTTGCTGTCTGATTGTCTGTTATGGTTGCATTGCAGGTTAAATCATCAGCGGTGTGAGCGATGTCTGGTTTTATTATCGGGGTTGATGTTACGGGAGGAGGCGATTCCTCCCCGCCGACTGCCGGGGTTGGTTCGGGGGAGGTATATTTGCGGACTAAAACCTTCCCAGGATAGTTTGTTGTTGTGTAACCGTAGTTGTTGTATAAATCTGAAATCTCCTCAGCGCTCAAAGCCCTGTTGTAGATGCGGACTTCGTCGATGGTGCCGTTGAAACGTCTATCTGTAAATGAAGGATTATTCCCCATACAAACAGGGTTTGTTGATGATACTATTGAACCAGTGAAAGAAGTTGCTGGTGTAACTTCTTTGCCATTTATATATAACCTCAAATATGACCCATCAAATGTTCCAACCGCGTGATACCACACATTCGGAGAGGTGGTATACTCAGGAGAAAATCTCCACGCACCACCTCCATAAAACTGAAATCCAATATCATTTGTTCCTTTCCTGAATTGTAACTCATAACCTGTATTTCCTGCTTCTTTACTCAAAATTGCAGTCCATGTCGAAGTATCTAACGTATCTCTATTAAACCACGCCTCAATCGTAATCGCATCAATAATATTCAAACTCTCACCATTCCCGCAATCCACATAATTATTACTTCCATCAAATTCCAAAGCCTTGCCGAATTTTCCGTCCACCCAAGAAGGTCCGTTAGTTAAAGTTCCATCATTATCATTTCCAGATGTATCATAAGCAGTAGTTCCCGAATTCTCATCAAAATGCCAACTGCCTTTAACGGATTGATTTCCGTCTATTTCTCTTATGAAAGTTGAATTAACATCGCTCGCAGAACTTGCCGAAGGATTCCCGTAATACATATAAACCTGGGTTCCGTTATTTGCGTCTATTGAGTCCACCTCAATCCAGACTAAAGCCCAGTTTCCGTCGGATTTGGATTCTACCCAGTAATCTAAAGTTAAATTGTCTTCTTCATTTGTAAATCTTAAATCCTTAAAACTATTATTCATATCAGAATCATAGGTTACGTTAATTTTGATTTGATAATTTGTCAGCGAGGACGAGGAATTGATTTCAATTGGTTTTCTGTAGTTCCAGTTGGATAAATTTTCTGCCCAGTTGTGGGCGTATTCTGTAAAGTTACCAAACTCAAACATCAAATGATGCGCTCCTTCACTAAGAACTTTTGAGGTTTCGTAACCGGTTGAATTGCAGGAATAATTAGGAATGAAAACAGAGTTATTAACCCATGAATAATTCATGGTCTGGTTGCCGCATTTTATCTCTAAGAACTGCAAATCATAATTTGAATTTCCAGACCAGACTGGTCTGCCTGTTCCTTCGCTCGTGTTCCGCCTTACCAGAATAAGGTGGTTTGGGACTTTTACATCATATAACAGACCTGTATAATTGATTTCCTCAATTTCCAAAATCTCTGCGGGAGCGAGGTTTTGGTCAAGGAAATATAGCAATCTCAAATCAAGAATATCATCTGCCTGCGATGCCTGGATAAAACTAAAATTTAAAAGATAATCCAAAATCTCTACCTTATTTTCAGTTGCGGATTCATTATAAGAAGCAGAAACAATGGAGATAACAACTGCTAAGATTAAAAATATTCCAACCCCAAATAATATTCTTCTATTCATTTTCTTTTCCTTCATCCATATTTATAATGCCATTTTTGCCGAATGATATTATTTGCTGATTATGTTTTGCCTCTTTTTTCGTCCGGTAATCGTCCGGTAATCGTCCGGATAAAATATAAAAAGTGGCTTTACCTTTGCCAATTTGTTTGATGATTTTTTTATTAACCATGAACTTTAATTCTTCATATGCAACAGATTTTTTTATGTTATTAATTTTACAATACAATCCTCTATTAATATTTTCTTTATTTTGAAGATATTCAACAGCTTTTATCTGCCTTTCATTCAACCCTTTCAAAATATCTTCTTCAATATAAGTTGATTCTTTAATTGAAGATTCAAATATTATTTTGGTCTCTATTGGATACAAGTCATAATAAGGCTCTTTATTACCCCACTCTTTGCTCAGATTTTTCATCATTTTTTTATTGGCAAATCCGCAAAATTCCTCAACAATCCTGTTAACATCTGACAGGGGAGACTTGAACTCAAGGGTTTCTGATTCTCCTTTTTTAATCAATTGGTATATATCTTTTTTTCTCCTTCCCGCGCCAAGCGTGGCCAAACCAAAAATGAAAACAAATGCGGGAGAAAACAATGAATTGAATATATTGCTATCCCCCTCTAAAGCGTAAAGTTTGTGGTTGGGAGTAACGCGCAGTTCAAAACCATCCCCTTTTATTTTATAAAGACTCCCTGTATATTGATAAGCGACATATTTTTCTATCCTGTTGAATTCTACTTCGCCTGTCTCCTGATTCAGGGTTGCAACTTTTTCTTCTCCTATTAAATCTCTCAAGTATTTCCAACCATGTTCTGTCAGAATCTGTGTTTCATTATCATAGCTCTCGTAAAGCTGGTTTGTCCATGTCGTCTCATTTACAGCAGTGATTGTTAAATCCGCAGTTCCAGCTGTATCAAACATCACTGTCCAGTTCCCCCCAACTATTGGATAACTCTGCACATTCAATATTATCAAATCAATCTCATAAGTATCATTTGATAATTGAGGGACAATCCACTGAAGTTTATCATATTTTCCGTTTAGGTTTTCATCAAGATAAACAACGCTATACACCGGATTATTTGTCACATCAATTCTTGTGTCATTAACAACCCTGTAAATTTTTGGTTTATAATCCAACTCCGGCAGGTCTGAAAAAGCCGTAACATTGCGATAATGCATGGAAGCGTCTGAACTGATAATTACTTTTTTTCCTGTTGAAATTGAAAACTCCAATTTTTGCGGGGCGGGAGTTTCATAAATTATATTAACTGTCTTCTCTTCATTGGCATTCAAATCAACATCAAACTCAATGCCATCTGTATTTAAATTAAAAATTTCATTTGTATTATTTAAATTATTTTTAACAGAACTTGCGCTGAATGTTTTATTTTTGCCTTTTTTAACAATAGATGCTTCTTTCGGAATTTCCACTTTAATTTTTTTACTTAAAGATTCCCCTAAATTATTTTTAATTTCTAATTCCTTAATCCATTTTACCGGTTTGTTTATCTCCGCAAAACCCTGCGATAAAGTTTCTGTAATTGTTAAATTATTTTTAGCAATAAAAATTGGCAATTCCGCAACAAACTGAACTTTTGCAAAACCCATATTTCCTGCAGAATCATTTGCATAAATAGTTAAATTGTTTAAACCCAATACACTTTCAAAAGTAAGACTTGAATTTATTGTAATATTATCTTGTCCATTAAGCGAATAACCGACCCAGGTTATATTCCCCTCAACGGTGTATTTAAGTTCTACAGTTGTTGTGTTGTAGGTTTTATTTAAAGGAGATAAAATTGCAATGTTTGGTGTTGAATCCATAAGATTTTTTTGAGTATCATTAACCTGCGTTAAGTTGGTGGAATTTTCTTCTGTTTCATTAACCGGCTCCTGCAATATTTCAGCTAAAGGTAAAATCTCAATTTTTTGAGTATCATTGAAACTGGAACTAAGATTTTCATTTCCTGCATAAGTAATATTTATTGTATAATTGCCTGAATTATTTGAAATCCAATCTATAGCTGCCCATCCAGTTTCATTAGTCAAATCAGCCCCTATTAAAGTTGAATTTGCGTAAAAATTTACTTCCTGATTCGCAATAGGGGTAAAGTTTTCATAAATCAATTGCGCCTTTACATTCAGTATCTGTCCTTTGATTATTGAAAATGTATTTTGAATTACTTGATTTATTGCTGTCAAAAGGGTTATATTTTGGGTTTCTTCCAAAGTACTATTTTCCTGAATCCTATTTATAAGTACATATTGAACCTTATTTCCAAACTGGAACTTCAGAGAGTTATCCTCCAAGCTCAAAATTTTTAAAATTAGGCAACCTGTTGAATTGCAAGAATAATCTAAAATAAAAACAGAATTATTGATCCACGAATAATTCAAAGTTTGGTTTCCGCATTTTATTTCCAGAAAATGCAAATCAACAGTTTTATTTAATGCAATTATCGTTAAATTAGCAATTCCTTTCGTGTTAAACTCAACTGTCCAGTTTTCATATAATATTGGGTGGATTTGAGGATTTAAAATACCCAACTCCTGATTTTGAATTGAATCCGCAAAAAGAGTTCCAAATATAAAAATTGAAACTGCTATTGGAAAAATAATCAATCCAATTTTAGAAAGTCCTTTACAAAATTTATTTCGACCCAAATTTAATTTATTTCCCCTTAATAATTTTCTATTTATTCTCATTAGTAACCCCACCAACCTTTGAGTGTCAATAAATATATAAGGTTTATTCTATAAAATACCGCTATCCTCATCCATACACACTAAAATACCACTTCTTTATTCTAATTGCCGTACGGCATTTTTCAATTAATTCTCTCGAATATAATAAGACTGCGCGCAATCAGGATCCGCTCCAAGCGACATGAATTCATATTACAACCCCCATAAGGATTTACCTTCCTTTCTAAATAGATTAAGCAATCCATCAAAAAAACTTTCTTTTTTCGGAATCTTGGTTCCTGAAATCTGCGAAGCCAAATTGCAAAAAGTCATATTTGCTTTTGCTCTTTGGTTATATAAATGCAAAGGCAACTTAGAAGCAAGGCTTCTCTCGATTTCAATATCATAAGGAATTGTCCCTATTATAGGAAGTTCTGCAAGTTGTTCTATTTCAGAATCCTTTAATTCATGTTTAACTCCCTTCCGGCAATTAACAACCACCCCAAGCACTTTCTTTTTTAATTTCTCAGCAATTTTCCCGCATTTATATACATCCACAACTGCGCTGGTGTAAGGCTGAGTGATAAAAAGAATTTCATCAGCGGCTGAAATCGCCGCAATACCTTCTCTCCCTATACCGGGAGCGGAATCTAGAATTAGATTTGAACTTGGATTTTGCAAAACAGAAGGTAAATTCCCAATATCTACTCTCTCCAAATCTTTTAGTTCAAGAGAAGCTGGGAGGAGTTTTACTCCAGTAGGATGCTCGGTTATAGCCTCTTCCAGTTTTGCTTTTCCCTTTAACACATCATTCAAAGTGTGATTGTGATTATATAATCCAAGATTTATACTCAAATGAGGTGTAGTGAGATTACAGTCAACCACTGTTGAATCAAAATTAAATTTATTGTGCAAAAGATAACCTAAATTAATTGCCAAAGTTGTTTTTCCTATCCCTCCTTTTCCCGAAACAATAGCTATCTTTCTCATTTTTTATTTTTTATCTGCGCTTTTATAGAACTCATTGAAGAAATAATTGTATTTCTTGGCATAGTCATTTTTAATTCTCTTTGCTCCTCTGATTTAAATTTAATAAAGATGATTTTTGGATTTTCATAATTATGTTTCTATTTATAAACTAAGGTATATTTAGTTGAAAATTTACAAAAATTTTGTTATTTAAAATCCCTCAAATCAAAAACCAGAAATTCTTGTTTTCTTATCTAATCTTCTTTCAAATATTTTCATTTAACTCCAAAAAAACCGATTTGTTTTTTGTTTTCGTTTAAAGCGATTATATTAAGTGGATAAACACCCAGTTATACCACTATACTCTTCACTCCACGGTTAATAAATAACGGGTTCGGTTATTATTATGGCACCTATGAAAGTTCTTATGTTTGGATGGGAATTTCCCCCTTATTCTGTTGGAGGTCTTGGAAAAGTTACTTATTATTTATCAAATGCATTGACAAAATTAGGCACAAAAATATCTCTGATAGTTCCAATCAAATGTGAAAGCGACAAACTTAAAATCCTTCCAACCAATCTTATCAAGATAAAAGGCATTAACACCCTATTAAGTCCTTACCTGACTGAAAAAAGTTACCAATATTTACTTAGTGAAGAAGAAGCAAAGATTTACGGGGGGAATCTGAAAGAAGAAATTTCCAGATTCACGGATAGAGGGGTTGAACTCGCAAAAGAAGAGGATTTTGATGTAATCCATTGTCATGACTGGATGACTTTTCAGGCAGGGATAAAAACAAAAGAAGCATCAAGCAAACCTCTTATATTACACGTTCACACCACGGAATTTGATAGGAGTTGCGGGGGATGCAACCCTTATGTTTATAATATTGAAGCAGAAGGTTTCAACAAAGCGGATAAAATCATAGCTGTTTCAAATTACACAAAAAAGAAAATACTTGATAATTATAAAGTTGATGAAAATAAAATAGAAGTTGTTCACAATGCAATTGAATTCAATAGTGAAACCCCCAACCGCAAAACACCTCAACGAAAAAAAGTAGTGTTGTATTTTGGGAGAATAAGTATGCATAAAGGTCCTGATTATTTCATAAAAGCCGCAAAAAAAGTAATAGAATATGATAAAGAGGTGGTATTTGTCATGGCAGGGGGAGGTGAACTATTACCTGAAATGATAAACCTTGCATGCGACCTTGGAATTGGAGATAAATTATTATTCACAGGACGACTAAAAGATGAAGGTGTGAAAGAAATCTACAATTCAGCTGATTTATATGTTCTCCCTTCGGTTTCAGAACCTTTTGGAATCACTGTGCTGGAAGCCGCTTCAAACGGGGTTCCTGTAATAGCTTCAAATAATTCAGGAGTCAAAGAAGTTCTAAGCAATTGTTTTACAGTTGATTTTTGGGATACGGATGAAATGGCAAATAAGGTGTTGTCTATTCTAAAATACAGCGGCATAAAAGAAGAAATGAGCAATAATGCTTACAAAGAACTTAAAAATATTTCCTGGAACAACCGGGCCGCTGAGATTAATAACATTTATGCCTCTATTTCAAACTATAACTAATAATGGTTTCGATTTGTCTTTATATGCATGTGCACCAGCCAATTAGGCTGAAAAACTTCAAAATTTTTGACATTGGTCATGAAAAAAATTACTTTGATGATGCAAAAAACAAAATGTATCTTGAAAGAATCATTAAAAAAAGTTATTTGCCAACAAACAAGATACTCTTGGATCTAATTCATAAAACAAACGGCAAGTTTAAAGTAAGTTTTTCAATAACAGGGACTTTACTGGAGCAGTTGCAGGATTATCCCAAAGTCATTGAAAGTTTTCAGAAAATAGTGGATACCGGGTGCTGCAATCTAGTTGCGGAATCTTATTACCACTCTCTCGCCTCTGTATTTTCCCCGGAAGAATTTAAAACACAGATAAAATACCAGGAAAAAACACTATATGATACCTTTAAAGTGAAAACTAAAATATTCAGGAACACTGAACTTGTATACCAGAATGAGATTGGAAAACTTGTGTCTGAGATGGGCTATGAATGCATTCTTGCTGAAGGGTGGGACAAAGTCCTTGAATGGAGAAATCCCTGCTTTGTGTATAAGGGTAAAAACAGCAACATAAAAGTCCTGCTTAAGCAATATAAATTAAGCGATGACCTGGCTTTCAGGTTTTCTGAAAGAACGTGGAAAAGCTGGCCCTTAACGGCAGATAAATTCGCGGGGTGGATTTCAAATTATAATGGGAATGGCAACCTTGTAAATCTATTTATGGACTATGAAACTTTTGGGGAACACCAATGGAAAGAAACCGGCATCTTTGAATTCCTAAAACAAGTTCCGTTCAAAATACTTGAAAATGGGGATGATTTTGTAACTCCAAACGAAGCAATACACAGGTATAATCCAGTCTCGGAGATTGATTTTCCAACAGTTGTTTCATGGGCTGATTCAGAAAGGGATTTGAGCGCATGGCTTGATAACAAAATGCAAAAAACCGCATCATCAAAACTTTATGGCCTTAAAAGAGACATCCTGCAATATGGGGATGAAAAACTAATTGATGATTGGAGAAAACTTCAGACCTCCGACCATTTCTATTACATGTGCACTAAATGGTTTTCTGATGGGGATGTTCACAAATATTTTAACCCCTATAGAACCCCCTATGATGCATTCATCACCTATATGAATATTTTAAGTGATTTAACACTGAGGTTGGAATATATAAAGAAAATTAAAAATAATTATATGGATAAACAATTTTTAGAATCGGTTGAAGCAGGTAAAGAATTTTATACAAAAAATGGCCTTGCTATAGCTTCTATGGAAGAACTCGCAAGCGCAATCAAAACCTTTGATGATGAAACTTTTTTTCATCATGTAAATGAAGAGAAAAATGATTTTGCAAACTGGGCTCGTGATGTTATAGGGGACTTTGTCCTTGCAAACAGGATGAAAAGAGTTAGAAAACAGGCAACACTAAACAAAATAGTTTCAGCAAGAGTTGCGGAATTATCTTTTCTTTAATTTTGATTTTGGTTATTATTTTAATTTCTTATTATATCTAAATATTCTGTCTTAAGTTCAGTCATGTCCTGGATTATTTCCGCCTGTAATTCAACCTGTTCGCTTGGGATAACAAATCCGAAAATTCTTATTAATTGTCCGGTTTTTAATTCTGGATGAGGGGTTTCTTCTGAAAAAGAAACATCTATTTTTCCTGTGCCATCATCAATTATAAGCATACTATCTTCTAAACCGATTATACTTCCCACTATTGAAATTCTTGAATCAAGATTTGGGTTTATATCAGATATCTTCCTCTTGACTGCTGGTTCAGTCTTGAATTCTATTGCCATAATTAGTTATAATAATTTAAACAAACAAATGCAAAAATAATAGCGGGAGGTGGATTTTCTAATTTTAGTTTCTTTTTTGGCTTGAGGGTTTTTTCTTTTCTAAAGAAAAAACCTCATTTGAACCACCGACCTTCGGGTTATGGGCCCGACGAGCACTCCTGGCTGCTCCATCCCGCTATAATCTAATTTGTTTTAAATCTTAATTTAATATGGGGTTGCTATTAGGTATTGATGAAGCTGGGAAAGGTCCTGTCATAGGGCCTTTGATTATTGCGGGAGTGATTATTTCTGAAGAAAATTCAAGGAAACTGGGAGAGCTTGGGGTCAAAGATTCAAAGGAATTATCACCTAAGAAAAGGCAGGAATTATTTAGCAAGATTAAAGAACTGTCCGAAGATTTTATTATTCTTGAAACTTCTTCAAAACAACTCAATGAAGAAATGGAAATGGAAAACCTAAATACAATTGAAATAAAAAAAATGGGTGAGATAATTGATTCTTTCGAAGGTAAAAATCCCGAAGTTTTTATTGATGCGATTGAAGCAAACACTTTAAAATTCAAAGATAAAATCATATCTCATCTGAAAAACAAAAAACTAAAAATTGTTGCTGAAAATCGCGCAGACCAAACTTATCCTGTTGTGTCTGCGGCATCAATACTTGCAAAAGTTACAAGAGATTCCAAGATAAAAAAACTGCATGATAAATACGGGTTTTTTGGTTCAGGTTATCCAGCTGATGGGAGAACAATTAAATTTCTTGAAGAACTTAATGAAGAAAATTACAATGAAATAGTGAGGTTGAAATGGTCAACCTCAAAAAGGATTCTTGAAAAGAAAAAGCAGAAAGGGTTGGGGGAATTTTAATAATTTTGTTAAAAAGTAAAAATAATTAATAATTAAATAAATTTAAAAAAAGAATATAAAAAATAGATTATTATTCCAGATTCATTCCATTTCTAAACTGATTTCGATGTCTTCCTTCTCCGTTTTCATTCATTTTATTTCTGGAATGTTCTTCATTTCTGGAATGTTCTTCATTTCTGGAATGTTCTTCATTTCTGGAATGTTTTCCTTCGCCTTGTCCGAGTCCTTTTCCTTCAATGCCTAATTCATCTTTTAAGGTTTTCATGGTTTCAAAATCACCGTTTCGTTTTGCTTCATGAAGTTCAACAAAAGTATTGAAGTTTTCTTCTGTTATCATCTCAGCCATTTTTGGAGTTCTTTCCTCGCTGTCTATTGCTGCCTTCCATTCGTCATAATCTCCTGAGTTCAGGGCTTCTCTTAAAGGATAAGTCATCTCCTCGCAGTCAAATGCATGCACCATTCCTGTTGCCGCAATCAGCCCGATTACCATCAAAGCCATTGCGCCAAACATTGTTTTCTTTCTCATTGTTTTTACCTAACGATTCCAACCAATTAACGTGTGTATGTTGAAATCGTATAATAATCATACGCTGGAACAGCCAATATAACCCTGCCGGAAAACTTAGGAATAACAAGGAACAATCAGCTTTTGTTAATGAAAATTACATTGGTCATGCCTTTTCTTTCCTTTTTTATAATTTCTTTCTTTACAAGCGAATCTATATTTCTGGATAAAGATGCTTTAGGCAATCCAATTTCTATCTGCAATTCTGCCTGAGTAACAGGTTTCTTCTTTTTTTCCAGATAATCCACAATCAATTTTTGCCTGTCTGTTAAAGTTTCTGGATTGTATTTTGACTCTTCTGGTTTTTTCCTATACTTAAAAAAATAAAATCCCCCTAGAATTAAAACACCAATCAAAAGCAATATCAAAATTATCTGAACAACTAAAAGTTCGCCTAACCTCCCTCTCGAACTATTATTCATTGAAGAATTCTTGCCTCTAACTAACTGCTCGGGTTCATCACCAAAATTATATTGCACAATAATTGTCAGAGGTTCATTTTTGCCTTCCCCGATAAGATGCAATTGCCTCTCCTGAGTTTCCATTCTAAAATCACCCGAAATTTCTATTGGAATAATTATTGTATTTATGGGAAAACTAATATCATAACTATATTCTGAAAAATTATCATCTAAGGTTATATTCAAAATATAATAGTCACCCTGAATGGAAATATAATCCTGAGTTCTCTCAACAACCAGTTTTGGGTGGTTGGTGATTCCAGAAATTTCAACCCAGTCAGAAGTATTAACCTCAATTTTAACATCTGCGTAATATTCTTCAGCAAATATTGGGGATAAAAATAAAAGTACTATTAGAAAAATAAATCCTAAGAAATGAAGCCTTCCCATAATTAAATTATTCATATCTTAATGCATCAACAGGTTTTAATCTCGAGCCCTGGTAAGCAGGAACAAAACCCGCGAGTACTCCGATAATCACCGAAACTGAAAGCGCTATAATTATTGAATCTATAGAAACAAAAGTCCCTCCCCTTAACATCCCCACTTCACCGGTCATGGCGGGCAATGCCCCAGAAAGGAATATTCCAAAAAGGATTCCTATAAATCCCCCAACAAGACCTATAAGTGCGGCATTGAACAAAAAAATTACCATAATATCTTTGTTTCTTGCGCCTATTGCTTTCATTATACCAATCTCTTTTGTCTTTTCAAGAACTGAAGTAAACATGGTATTTGCAACTCCAACTGCGCCTACTATTAAAGAAACCGCCGCAATAGCCACTAAAAAAGCATTAATTGAAGACAACATCTCAGATTTTGCTTCCTGCATCTGCGCGTTTGAACTTATTGAAAAATCCTTATCTTTTTCAGTAACATGTCTTACCATCATTAGCTTTGTTTCTATTTTTCCAATAGTTTCATCTAATTTTTCTTCGTCCCTGATTTTGATAACAATGGAATCATAAACCCCATTTTCTTTATCATTGAGTATCTGATAACCCATCTGTATTGGCATATAAATATTTGTGCTGGTGTCATCAAGTATCCCTACAACCCTAAAAACATTTTCTTCTATCGCAATCATTTGGTTAATTCCAATTGGTTTATCA
>QMZS01000020.1 GCA_003663295.1 Candidatus Aenigmatarchaeota archaeon
CTTTTTCCTGAAAGATTGTATCTAAATCTACCTTCTTTACCAACCATTCTCTGCGCAAGAGTTTTTAATGGTCTTCCGCTCCTGTGCCTTGCAGGAGGTATATTTGACATATCATTCTTCATATAAGTAGAAATATGATATTGCAATAATTCAATAATATCGCTTATCAAAAAATCAGGAGCTCCGATATCAAGAATCCTCTTTAATCTCTCATTAATCCTAACAATATCAACCAATTTATGAGTTAAATCATCTTCACTTCTTTCACCGCTTTCAAGAATAATAGAAGGTCTCATAGTCATTGGAGGAACTAAAAGTATTGTTATAATCATCCATTCAGGTCTCCCTCCTTTGAATTCAAGTTTTTCCAAATCTTCATCGGTGATTCTTTCGAGGCATTCTCTCACCTGTTCAGTTGTTAATTCATCTCTCCCTAAATTAAAAGTTGTTGGTTTTACAAATTTAATCTTCTTCTGTTTTTCCCCGCAAAAAGGACACTTCTCTTTTGCGTCTTTTGCACAAGAGCTCAATCCAGTTACCCCTTCACCAGCCATCACCCTACCGCATTTCTGGCAGGTTGCCTGTAACAATAAATAAATTTTAGGGGCTAAAACCGGATGCACCACAGGTTTAATTAATTCAATATGACCAAAATGTCCCATACAATCCCCTAATTTATAACCACATGTTCTACAGGTAATACCCGGGTCAACAACGCCCATTCGATGATCCACAACACCTCTTTCAACCGGATAACCATCAGCATCATACAACTCCGGTCTTGTAATCTCAATTACGCTCAATTTCTTTATTTGTACCGGCGACAACAAAGAAAATTCAATTCCACTAATTTTATGCATTATATATATTAAAGTTAAATCTTTATATTCTTTTTAACCCTTAATTACGCATATATTAATTGAAACCAGAACTTTATATTATTTAAATAGTTTATATAATATGACAAGTTCAAAATTCCTGAAGGTAAAATGCAAATGTTTTAATGAGCAGATAATCTTCAACAAAGCAACCACCCATACAAAATGCCTTAACTGCGGTACGGTTTTATCAAAACCAACAGGAGGAAAAGCGGAAATTCTTGCTGAAGTAATCGAAAGTTATGAATGACCTTAATATATAATTTTTAATATAAATTATGATTATAAAAAATAAAGTTATTATTTCAAATGCTGAGGCAAAAGATATATTGACCAAAAAAGGCAAAGATAAGGAATTCAATTATGAACAGCAACTTGCTCAGGAATACCTTAAAACCACCACAAAAATTTCAAAAACAAATGCAGTAAAATTAACTCAGGAACTGCAGGAACTGGATTTAAATGAAGAACAAGTGGTAACTATTGTAAATATACTGCCTGAAGATGAAATAACCCTAAAATTGATCTTAAAATCCAAAAAAGAAGTAAAAACTGACTTTTTAAAAGATATTATTAAAAAAGTTGCCCGATATAAATAGAGCTTACTAATTATGAGAGAAGAAAAAGTAATTGTTTTGGACTATCTGCCACAAGGTTATGCTGGGATGAAGAAAATGGAGCCAATAATCCAAGGACTTGGGGTAAATTATTTCGCCCTACTTGAACTGGTTGCAACCAAAGAAGTGAAACTTAATGAAGAAGTCAAAATAAATGATAAAGAAAAAGTTATTTATATCAGGAGAAAATTAAAAGAAAGCGAACTGACAAATTTTGCAAAGAGCCATCTTGAAGAAACCATTAAAAAAATTGTAAAATCAAAAGAAGAAGAATTTATAAAATTCTTTAACACCTCAACAAGAATTTCAATCAGGATGCACAAACTTGAACTCCTTCCAAGTATTGGAAAAAAACATGTTGGACTGATTTTATCCGAAAGAAAAAAACCTTTTGAGTCATTTGACGACCTTAAGAAAAGAGTTGGAATAACTGTTGAAATAGAACAGATGCTTGCAAAAAGAATTATTGAAGAATTAAAGGGCGAGGAAAAATACTATTTATTTGTTCCTCACTTCCCAACCCCGACTGCCCCAAGAAGATAAAGTTTTAGATGAGGTATATAATAATCCACTGCTGTTGATACAAGATACATATTTGTGATTCTGTCCCCGAAATTATGTTCATAAGGACCGTGTCTTGATAAAGCAAATTCCAACCCAAAGAATTTTATTATTTTGGAAACCTGTTCCTGGACTTTTGCTATATTTTCTTTTATTGAATCTATAGATCCTTTTTTATCTTCTTTAATATCTTCTTTCCAGCTTTCCACAATACTTTCTATTGTTTCCACATTAACTTGATTATCACCTGAGATTCCAATTAATTGGTTTATCTCCCTATCAAAATCATCTTCCTGAGCTCTTATTTTCAGCAATAAAACAAGCAAAGCATTTTGGCTCAAAAACCAGTTTTTTGTTTTAAAAGTCACATCATCCATCTCATCCCCGGTTGGGAGTTTTATAATACAATTTGAATATTTGACATTAAGCAGAACATAATAGGGACTGTTTCCTTTCATCCACTCACTACCTTTAATCTCTTCAACAACCTTTTTAACCCATTTTTCATCAATCCAGTGATACTCGCTTTTTAATCCTTTTTTTTCATCAAAAATAAAATTATCTGATATAAATTTATCATAAGGATCGATTCCAAATCCTCCATCTTCACTTCTCATCTGCATTGTTCCTTTTCTTGGTTCTATTGGCACTATTGGCTGCCATGCCCAGATCTCAGTTTCGCTTGTTGAAATTGCCTGTGCCGGGGAGTGCCATGTATCGGTTAGCTTTTTTTTAGCAGATCCTGGATCAGACAAACCCTCTTTATGTAGTCTATGTCTTGCAACAAGGGGTTTTAACCAGTTTTTATATTCAGTTATTGTTCTCTCTCTTGAATTTTTCTGTATAAGCAGTCTTGATAATCTTCCTTCAACTTCAGAACCAAAAATCTTCTTCCAATTATTGTATAACCTTTGCTTTGTTGACAACAATACTGCCTCTGCTTTTGAAATTTTCAGTTCATCTTTTATTTTATTCACATCCACTTCAATGGGTAATTTTTCTCCCAAAGTCATAAAATCAGAAATCAAAGTTGGCCACCTGATAACAATTCCTTTTATTGAATTATTCCCTGTGCTTATATCAACTTCATCTATAAAAATTGCCCTCAATGAATGTTCATCATCTTCCCTAATCATTTTCAGGAACTCTTTGTATTTTCTCACATCATGGGCAATCAATTCAAAGTCGGATACTGACTGAGCCACGCTCGCAAGACCCTGCTTGATTTTCATCTCCATCTCATCTTTCTGTTTCTGGGTTAGATTGTAATATCCCGCATCAACAGGAGATACCTCAAGGTTTTCGCCAACTTTGGTTATCTGATATCCCTTTTTATCTAGATGAGATAAGAAACTATACCATAAATCACTTCCTCTTCCTTTGTGCAAAGTAAAATTAAATTCTTCATCCTGACCAAAAGGAGCTGCGCATACAATCTTTCCAACAGAAGGTTTGAAACCACCACCTACTTTTTCCATGTTTTTAAGATAATCTACCGCCATAATATTATAACAGTATAAATGGAGAAATGGATTTATTGGTTATTTTAATCAGCTGCTAAATTAAATATGATAATTAAATAAAAACCTGCGGATTTTAATCCGCGATTTAAAATAGTAAGTATATTTTGCAAACAGGATGGAAAATTTATATTGCTCCACAGACAAGACTATAAACCGCAGGGAGATGCCTGGGGGATTCCCGCAGGCAAAGTGAATAATGGGGAAACTCCTGAAGAATTTATATTGAAAGAACTTAAAGAAAAAACTGAAATTTTATTAGATAAAAAACAATTAGAATATTTCAAAAAGGTTTATGTAAGATATTCAGAATATGATTTTGCATATTATATTTTTCATGCAAACTTACCAGCAAAAAGATGTTTTACTCCTGAAGAAACTTTTAAGATAAGCTTGATTCCTGACCTTGGGGGATATATTGGATTGTTTTCTAGGGGATAAAATAGATTGTTAAATTGGGATATCCTTAGATTATGTTCAATTTTGTTAAAGGATTTATCTCTTATATCCATGGAAGATTGAGCTTCCAAAGAAATTTCGCATAAACAATGCATCGATTGGTATAAAATATTCATATTCGCTATTGCGATATGGTTATAAAGAACTCAAACAGGTCACTCCAAAAGTCATCAAAATTGGCCTGATGAATTTGATAGTTACTGTGGAATTTACAAAAAGAAGAATCTATTCAAACTTTGACTTCATAAACAGGAGAATTTTGGTGCAAAATTGCGGAATTACCTAAAAAATCATTCAAAAAATACTTCGGTCAAATTGTACTTTTGGATTAAATAGTGGACAAACTGTCAAAGTTAAGTTTTAAGTTGTTTTTGAAATTCAAGGTAAGAGTAAATAACCGTATACAAAGCAATTAAGATTGCGGGAATTATTATGAAATAAATTATCTGGTCTGGGAAGAATATTCCTATGAACGCAATTATTCCGGCCAATCTAAATAATTTTCCTCCTATCTTATGCGTTTTTTCCCATACTTTTTCATTGCTCATAGTCCATGGGGTTCTTATACCTATAAACCAGTTTCTTTTTATATTTTCAAGAAGACCTCCGATGTAATAAAACATAATTCCTACGGCTATTGGAAGGAATAAATTCAAGCTTATTTTAGTTCCAAGATTCCAAAGAATTATATGAATTTGGATTAAAAGCATGAAGATGAAAAACAGAATTATGAAGCCATTATAATATTTTCTGGATTTCTCAAGATTTTCCTTTAAGGGATCTACTCTTGGGATGGCAATGAAAAGCAATGTGAGTCCAGTGAGAATAAAAGGCAATAAAAACAATCCCCAAAACTTTGACAAGTAACCGTTTACTTCCCCCTGAGCATTCCAGTGCGAAGCCATTTCATCGGGGAGTTGGGGATAAAAATAGAAACTGATTATAAATGAAATTAAAAATAAGATTAAAAGAAATAATTCTGATTTGTTTAAATTCATAACTTTATAGGATTATTAAATAAAAATAATTAGGAAAATGCTCCTTTAATAACCCCCGATTATTCTTACAAAATTAGATTTAATTCGCAATTCAAAGAAGTTTCTATTAATATAAATATCTTAGTTATTTTCTGTCTCTTTAATTGCAGCCTCTATTGAAAATAAATTTTGGGTTATTCAGTTAATTTTCTCCAGTTTTTTTATAATGTTTGAATTTATTTTTGAATTTCTCTTTTGGGGTTAACTCAATGTTAAAGGATTTCAGGTTTTGTTTTAATTCCTCAAGAATTTTCATTATTTGTTTTTCTTCGGTAGAACACAGTTTCTCCAGTTCAATTATATGACCATATCCCTTTGTGAAATCCAGGCTCACTTTGGTTTTATTCCACTCAAATTCATATCTTTTTCTGAACCATTTTATTTCCACATTATATCCCAAACCAACAAACAAGTTTTCAAGATTTTCAAATTCATCCCTGCTGAATTTTATTTCAAGTTCCTCCCTGCATTCATCATGGAGGTTGCCTTTCTTCATCCAGATTTTTGAATAAAAATTGTTTTTCTGTATTCTCAAATCCTGTTTGGAATCAAAGTAAAATGAAAATCCTAAAAATTGCTATCCAAATCGGAGCACACTTGATTCATTCATTTTTCTTTGAAAAATGAGGTATCTTTTTCTTTCAAAAAAAGAATATCTTTGAAAACGGTGCCTTTTTTTGCAAAGCAAAAAGGGCATCATCGCTACGCGATGAATGCATCGTCCAAAGGACGAATGAGCTCCGGGATATTACGCAATTTTTTGAGACGGATTTTCAAATATTGCATTTTAGTAAATTAAACCCAAAATGTAATAAAATGTTTCCTGATAATCCTCTTTAATCAGTTTGGCATTTTCCTTGAAAAAGTTTAGGAATTTTTCATATTGTTCTTTTGAGATAAAACTTCTTATTTCCAATTCTTGGTTCATAATTAATCAGGATGGTTTAATTTAGTTTGAGGGTTGTAGTTAGAATTTAACATCGGAATTATAAGAAATTCCAAATGAAAGGAAGAATTTGGGAAAAATTCAAACTGTGGGTTTTTCCAGATAATCTGTGTTAAATGTAAATGCCCTGTTATTTATAATTATGACACAGAACACTAGAAAAATCTGGATAAAAAATAAGATCCGGCTCCATTCTTTTAATTCCAATATTTTTTCTTTGTTATCAATAACATTATATCCTTGTAATTTCTGAGCTTTATCTAATAATATTTCTTTACTAAACTTGGCAGTTTGGTTGGGATTCCTATTATTAACTGCTTTAATTTCCATTGGAAAATATGAAGAAATTAAAACATCTGTATCACCAACTACATTGGATAAAGTGAGTCTGGCTTGACCAGCGTCATAAACTAAATAATCTAAAATAACATCAGTATAATTGCTAATGAATTCTTCTCTATCTTTTGATTCTCCATATTAAATTTCATTAATTTTTCTGTAAAAGAATAATCACCAATTAAACTTACTGCCAACACCCCGCCAATATAATATTTATGATAAGTCCAGATTTTTCCTTCATTATATTAAAGGTAATTGATTAACTATTTATAAATTTACCAAGGTTTATTGTATGTAATCAATTTTATGCCAACCAAACTAAAATCTCTACAATAAATTAGAAATACAATCCCTCCAAATCATATCCAACAGTTTCTTCCGCAATCTCTCTGAGAATTTCCGGTGGTATTATTTCAATAGGTTTATCATACCTCTCAGAGATTGGATTAGCCACAATCCTCTCCTCAATTTGACCATCAAAAATATAAGCTTCCCACCCAAAATCTTCATAAAATTGTTTAATGGTTTTTGCGACATCCCGAACCTGAGAACTCCCTTCTATTTGAATGACCTCCAAATCAGGCAAATATAAATCTTCACTGGATTCCGGATTGAAAAGATAACTCGATGATTTAAAATTCTCATAAACATCTCCAACTCTTATCATTGGTTGTTGCGCAAACAAAGTCAATAATAAATTTCTGCTGCCTTTTTGCCCAATAACAAATTCATAATCTGGAGTTTCAACAAAAGGTATATATTTTTCATCAAAAGAGATTAATTTATCATAATCATCAATGGCCATTTTAGTGTACTCTCTGGCAACATCTTCTTCTAATTTCTCCGCATAGACTTGCTGGGGACTGCAGAATATAATTAATTCGGACATGAATTTAACCATTAAAAACAAATTTATAGCAAAATGAAATACCTAATTAGGGATTATCAACCAAACATCCCATCAAGATAATCTTTGGTTAATTTATTCCTTGGGTTAATGAACATCTTTTCTGTTTTTGAATATTCAATAATCTTTCCATTAAGCAGATAACAGGAATAATCAGAGATTCTTTTTGCCTGCTGCATATTATGCGTAACAATAATAATGGTTTTTTCGCGTTTTATTTTTTTCAATAAAACTTCTATTTTTGCTGTGGCAATTGGGTCAAGAGACGAGCAGGGTTCGTCCATCAAAATCACATCAGGGTCATTTGCCAAAGCTCTTGCAATGCACAACCTCTGCTGCTGACCCCCAGAAAGTCCAAAAGCTGAACAATTTAAACAGTCTTTAACTTCAGTCCATAAATCCGCTTTTTCCAAACTGCTTCTTACAATTTGTTTTATTATATTTTTGTCCTTCATATTTTGTATTCTCAAACCATACGCAACATTATCAAAGATGGACATTGGGAAGGGATTTGGCTTTTGGAACACCATCCCGATTTTTTTCCTTAGTTCAATTATATCCGCATTTTTTCCGTAAATATCTTCGTTGTTGTAAATTATCCTGCCGTCAATTTTTGCAATTGGAATTAAATCATTCATCCTGTTGACGCACCGAATCAATGTAGACTTCCCGCATCCTGAAGGACCAATCAACGCTGTGATTTTTTTTGGATAGATTTTCAGATTTACCCCGAACAAAATCTGTTTGCTTCCATACCAGAAACCCGTATTCTTAAACTCAATCTTTATTTTCTCTCTCATACTACCACGCCTTTTTCTTCCTCAAATTATATCTTAATGCAAACACGCCTAAGTTCAGCATAAATATTAAAGCCACCAGCACCAACGCAGTTCCCAGGGCATATTCTCTTGCGTAAGGACTGGAATGTTGGGTTGCCAAGATATACAAATGATAGGGCATTGCCATAAATTTATCAAATGGGGAACTTGGGAGATGGGCTATGAAAAATGTGGCTCCAACCATAATAATCGGTGCAGTCTCTCCCATGGCTCTGGACAATCCAAGTATTGCTCCGGTCATTATTCCGCTAAAAGAATGAGGCAGAACATTTGTTTTTATGGTCTGCCATTTTGTGGCTCCTAATGCATAACTTCCTTCTCTGAATGAATTGGGAACTGCTTTAAGAGACTCTTCGCTCGCAGTTATTATCCATGGCAGGGTCATGCATCCAAGGGTCAATGATGCGGCAATAAGTGATCCCCCCAATTTCAAAAACAAAGCAAAAAACGCCAGACCAAAAATCCCGTAAACTATTGAGGGCACGCCAGCAAGATTTCTTATTGCGAGTTTAATTGTCCTCGTAAGCAGATTTTCTTTCGCGTATTCATTTAAATAAATAGCTGTGCAAATGCCAAGAGGTATTGACACAACAGAAACCCCGACTGCGAGAAGGAATGTTCCAAAAATTGCGGGGAAAATTCCTCCCTGCGTAATCTCCCTATGAGACCACATATTCACAAGAAAGTTTAGATTCACAACGCCCGCTCCCCCATAAAAAATAAATATCAATACAAACAACAAAATTGCGACTGACAGAATCATAGTTGATTGGAAAAATACAAAATAAATTTTCTGCTTTGAATGTTCGCTCACCATTTGTATTTCCTTGCCCTATTTTCTATAATAATATCTGAAATGAAATTTACAATAAAAGTCATGACAAACAACACCAGCCCTATAGCAAAAAGAGCCTCATAATGCAAACTTCCTGTTACAACCTCTTTTATTTCTATTGCAATGTTAGCGGTCATTGGTCTTACCGGGTCAAAAAATGATGTTGGCATTGCCATAGCATTTCCCGCCACCATCAAAACCACCATTGTTTCCCCAATTGCCCTGCCAAGCCCAAGCATTATGGCAGCCACAATCCCGGACAAAGCCGCGGGGAATAAAGTCATCCTTATCATCTGCCATTTGGTCGCCCCTAATGCCAGACTGGCTTCCCTAAATTCATTTGGCAGCGAGGTCAAAACATCTTCTGAGATGCTAATAATTGTGGGCAAAACCATTATCCCAACTATAACCGAAGAAGTAAGAGCATTAAGTCCATGACTTAACCCAAAAACCTGGGAAATCAATGGGGAAAGAAATAAGATACCTATCAATCCCAGCACAACCGAAGGGATACCCGCAATCATTTCTATGGCTGGCTTTAACAATTCCCTTGTTTTTGTGCCCGCAATCTCTGACAGATATATGGCTCCCGCCAGACCCATTGGTATTGCCATTACCAAAGAACCAAATGCCATCATCAAAGTACCGATTATCAGGCTCAATATCCCCCAGCTTGGTTCTCCGTACGCAGCAGGATTCCATTGTTCGCCCAAGAAAAAGTCTGTTGGAGTTATTTCCGAAAAAGTATGAATCCCGGTAACAAAAAGAAAAGCAAATATTCCAATCAGTATCAACAAAGTCATGATTCCTGTTGTGGAAAAAAACAGTCCAATTAATTTTTCTTTGGTTTTGTAATTGAACATATTATCCACAATCTAAATCTTATTCCACAACATGTTATTGTGATTCCTGTCTTCTGAAGTTATTGGAACAAATCCAGCTTCCTTTACAATTTCCTGTCCTTCAGGGTTTAACTCAAATTTTAAAAAATTGTAAACCATAGAATCCTTAACAGGTTTTTTTGCTAGGTACTGAAGCAATGGTCTGGAAATTGGATATAAAGAATGCTTTGATTCATCCAATGGGGAAATATATTGGGAATTCTCATCCTTTGCTATTTCCACGATTTTTATTCCACCAACAGGATTGCCTTTTTCGTCCGAAATATATCCAAGCCCCGCATATCCGATTCCCAGTTTATCCTGTTTTATTGCGTCCACAATTGCTTGGTTCCCTTCTAGGTTCATCATGTAAGGAGAATAATCTCCACCCACAACTTTCTTCATAAAATATGAATATGTTCCTGATGTGCTTTGCCTTCCATAAAGAGTAATCTCTTGATTCTTTCCCCCAACTTCATTCCAGTTTGTAATTTCTCCTTTGTAGATTTTGCTTATCTGTTCTATAGTCAACTTTGATGCAGGATTATCCTTGCTTACAATAACAGATAACATATCTCTTGCAATTATAAATTCCCATGGGTTTATTCCTCTTTCCTTCGCCTGTTCCATTTCTTCTTCTTTAATGCGCCTTGAAGCATCAGCAATATCAATTTCCCCATTAATCAACGCCGCAATTCCTGTTCCTGAACCCCCGCCTGTTACAGATATTTTTGCGTCAGGTTTGTTTTGAATGTAAGCTTCAGCCATGTTAGAGACCAACTGCAATAAAGTATCTGAACCTTTTATTTCAATATTCTCAACATTATTTGCAATTTCCCCGATAATCTTATTCTCAGTGGTGCACCCCGATATTAAAACAATCAACAACAATGCGCCTGCTAAGTAAATTCCTTTCAGTTTTTTATTATCTACCATAATCCTCCCAATTTATTGCTTCTGCAATTTTAATTTCCATATATCCATATAGTGGGAGAATATATATAATTAACCTATATAAACTATATAGTTATATAAATATTTATATAGTTATTTTTCTTTTACAATTATGCATAGGAGGAAAATACAATTGATTGCTGGCAGCACATATTCCATCTCATTGCCAAAAGAATGGGTTAAAAAGAATAAATTAAAAGAAAAAGATGAACTGTTGATTTATGAAAAAGACAACAAAACACTGCTCCTATCCTCCCATTCCATCAAAAGAAAAAAAATAAATGAAATTTCCCTGAATATTGATGAATACCTCAGCAATATAGATCAGATTATATTTGCGTTGTATTATCTTGGAATTGAAAATATCAATTTATTTTCCAAAAAAGAATTAACAAAAGAAGTCAAAACAAAAATCAGAAAGGCTCTGGCACATATGAGCGGAACTGAAATAAGCTATGAAGACAAGAAAAAAATCAGTTTAAAAATACTGCTGGATGAATCAAAAGTTAATATCTGCCAAATATTTTACCGGATAAATATAATACTTGAATTATCTCTTTCAAATATTTTAGATGAACTGGATCTTGAGGAGATAAGACTGAATGAAAATGAAATTGATCGACTGTATCATCTTGGGACAAAACTTATTTCATTGTCATTGACAGATTCAAAGATTCTGCATTCATCCAAAATAAAAAATATTTCATTGATTCCTTCATATTTTTTGATAAGCAAGAAACTGGAGAATATAGGGGATGATATTTACAGGCTGGGGGAATATTTAAATAATCATGAAATTTGCTTTGAACACAAAAAAGAAATTTTAACATTTATTAAAAATAAACTTGACCGGGAAGTAAGTTATCTCAGACACAAAACAGCTAAAATTTTTGAAAAGACAAAAGATGATGACTTTAAAAAAATAAATAATCTTATCTCACAGATTAATAATAAAACAATTCAAAATTATCTGGAGGACATAACAAGATATATTGAAGATATCGAAGGAGAAACGGTCAATATATCTTTTTACAAACAGTTGCTTCAATCCTCTTCCCGCGTATAGTTTAGTTTTTATGTTAGAAAGTAAAAATCCTGTTAAAAAGGGGATATGTTTACAAACCTTCGACTAAATTAATACATCAAAAAATATTATGACAACACTAAAACAGGAACTCCAATCTCTAAAAAACCCGGAGAAAGCAAAAGTTTATTTAGGATTTTTCAAAACAGGAAAAGGCGAGTATGGGGAAGGAGATATTTTTCTTGGAGTCTCTGTCCCCGAACAGAGAAAGATTGCAAAGAAATACATCAACTTGTCCCTTAAAGAACTGCAGGAATTATTCTCAACAAACCTCCACGAATATAGAGCATGCTCATTGTTCATATTGATCAACAAATACAGGAAATCAGATGAATCTGGAAAGAAAGAAATATTTGATTTTTACCTGAAGAACACAATCAATATCAACAACTGGGATCTGGTTGATATATCCGCTCCTCACATTATCGGGGATTATCTCCTGAACAAAAACCGGAAAATTCTATACAAACTCGCCAACTCAAAAAATCCGTGGGAAAAAAGAATTTCAATAATCTCAACATTCACTTTCATAAAAAACAACCAGTTTGAAGACACCCTGAAAATATCCGAAATTCTCCTGAATGACAACCATGATTTAATACACAAAGCCGTTGGGTGGATGTTGAAAGAAATCGGGAAAAGA
>QMZS01000021.1 GCA_003663295.1 Candidatus Aenigmatarchaeota archaeon
AAGATATCCGTAAGTTGCATTCGCAAGCAGTTTCATAGCTTTTTCTTCAACACCCACCCCGGATATTTTTTTTGTTTTTGCTCTCCGGTTAATTAAATCTTCCACAATATTAACGAGAAATCCTTTTCTTTTTTTTGTGAACCTGTGGCTTGAATTATTTATTTTTATTTCAAGTTCTCCGTTTTTTTCAAGAGTGTCCGGTGAGATATTATGAGATACAAGAATAGAGGGATACAGGGATTTAAAATCCAGCACATGAATATTTTCATGAATTCCCGGAATTGGTTTGTGCACATAAGCCCCAATATAAGTTTCGCTTCGTCTCTTTATTATTTCTTTGTCTGAGGGATTATTTGGAATGAGGATGTCTTTTTTTACCATGCATCTCATCAGATAGTTTTCAACAAGTTGGCTAAAACCGCTTCTGGAACATGAAAGCAAATCCATGCCAATTAAATTTGAGAGCTTGTATTCGAGCGGAAGTATTTTTTCTCCAACCAAAAAAGTTATTTTGCAATCCTGTAAATTATATTCAAGTAGTTTATCTGTTTCAGAAATATCTCCTGAATCCCAGATTGCTTTGTTTTCAGCAATCTCAACATCAGTTTTTCCATCTCCAATAAAAAACCTAGCCACGTCATCAAGTTTCAAAGTTTTTGTTTTCACTTCTGAGGATAAATGTTTTGAAACTATTTTGTATAAATCCAGATGAAGGCAGTTCCTGAAATTTGCCCGGTTTTTACTCAATAAAATTGGGTGTTTTAGTTTTAGTTCTTCGCACCGCGATTTTAAATAAGGCAGGTCAAAATAATCTCCATTATAGGAAACTAAAATATCATATTTGGATATTGCTTTAAAAAATCTTTCAAGCATTTCTCTTTCATTTTTCAGGATAATTGCGTTTTTCAGATTTGATTTTTTGTATGAGAAAACAATTTTTTTATCTTTGCTGTAAATTCCTATATTGGTAATTGGGTTTTCTTTTGCATTAAAATCAGGTTTGTAAATTTCAATATCAAATGCGGCTACTGCAGGTTTGTAAAAATCACCCTTCATTTTTTTAAGATTGCCATATTCAATATTGTAAGGGGATAGGAAACTTAATTGTTTATTCAGGCAGTATCTTTTTGCGAAAGGAAGGTCATATTCTCTTTTGTGCAGAACGCCTTCTAACCCCTTCACAGCATCTTTCAGAAGGGAAACATCTTTTGGGAGCTGACAGAAAATCTTAAGTGTTTTTATTTTTTTATTAATTTCAGTCATCTCGACAATCTCAACTCTTTTCACTTTTGTTTGCTCCACAGAAATTTTTTCTATTTTTTTCTTTATTTCTCCAATTCTGTTTTGTTCAGGTATTGCGTAAAAATAAGGTTCAAAATTTTTGTCTTCAAAAACAACCTTCTTACCTTTTTCATCTCTCCCGGATAGGATTATAATAGGTTCTTCTATTTCTTTTGCAAACCTTCCTTTATCTTCACAGACGAAATTTTTTCTGATTTCGTAGCGTATCTGAATCGGGTAAAACATAATTTAATTTTAACAGATTTTAGTTAAGAGAAATTTTAGGATTTTTATATAAATTGACACCCAAAGTAAAATACTTCATTTTAATTATTTTTCTGACTTAAATCCTCTTATATATATTTTTTTATCTATATATATTTAATGGACTTCGACAAATTATTGCTTAAAAGATATGTGCTTGATAATTCAATAAAATATAATGGAATTCCCGAAGTTGGTTCTGTTTTAGGTAGAGTAATTATAGACAATCCGGATTTTAAAAAAGATGTGAAGGGGCTGCGAAGTGTTATTGAGAAACTTGTTTCTGAAGTAAAAAAAATGAAACTTCTGGATCAGAAAGAAGATCTGGAACAACTTGGAGGACCTCTTAAAAATATTCAGGAAGAAGAAAGGGAGATGATTCCTTTGCTAAAAGTAAAACATGATTTTGTTGTGAGATTTGCCCCAAACCCAAATGGTCCTTTGCATCTAGGTAACGCGAGACAGGCTGTTGTGAACTGGCTATATAGAAATATTTACAAAGGAAAATTTATTTTAAGATATGATGACACTGATCCAAAAAACAAAGTTCCTATGAAAGAAGCTTATGATTGGATACTGGAAGATATGGAATGGCTTGGGATAAAACCAGACGAAACTTATGTGGCTTCCAAAAGACTTAATATTTATTATGACCATTTCCAGCAGTTATTGAAAATGGGCAAGGCTTATGTATGCACCTGCAGTCAAGAGGATTTCAAAAGACTCAGGGAAGGAACCCGCAAACCGGACGATGAAGAGACCGGAAGAATAAGTGGGGATCCTTGTCCATGCAGAGATTTGAGCGTTAATACTCATATAAAAAGATTTGAAAAAATGTTGTCTCACGGGTTTAAAGAAGGCGAAGCAGTTGGGAGAATAAGAACTGACCTTAGAGACAAACATAATTCTGTGAGGGATTGGCCTGCCTTCAGAATAATAGATAAACCAAAACATCCTTTGGTAAAGGGAAAACATGTCTGGCCTCTTTTGGATTTTGCTTCAGCAATAGACGACCATTTAATGGGCGTGACTCACATTATCAGAGGTTCTGATTTGCAACTTTCAAGAAACAAACAACTTTATATTTACGGTTATTTCAGGTGGAAATATCCAATTATAAAACTACAGGGAAAATTCAGCGTTTCAAATGTAGACCTTTCAAAAACAAAAACCCGGGAAAAGATTGAACAAGGACTTTATACCGGTTACGATGATGTAAGATTGGGAACAATAAAAGCTTATCGGAGAAGAGGCATTTATTCTGAGGCTCTTGTAGAGATGATTAAAGAGATAGGACCAAAAATAAGAGATGTTACAATCACCCCGGAATTTTTGTCAAGTTTCAACCGGAAAATGCTAGACCCTCTTGCAAACAGATACTTTTTTGTAAAAGACCCTATTCCAATAACCATCCTAAATCCACCAAAAGAGACTTCAGTGAAATTGCCTTTACATCCGGATTATCTTGACCGAGGCGACAGGGAAATGAAAATAGGCAAGAAATTCTTCATTTCAAAAGAAGACTTTAAGGATTACAGAACAAAGATTGTGAGATTAATTGGTCTGTATAATATAAGACTTAACACCACATCGCAGTTTTTAAGCAAACAACTTTTACCTTATCCAAAAATACAATTTGTTCCTGAGAAGAGCGTAAATATGAAAATTTTGCTTCCAAACAACACACTTATCAGAGGTCTTGTTGAGAAAGACATAACAAAACTTAAATCAGGCGAAAGAGTTCAGTTGCCAAGAATAGGTTTTGTATATCTAAGCGTTGTTAAGAGAGATTATGTTTATGGATATTTCATTCATGATTAAGAACTATTAATTAAGTTTGAATAATTTATAATGGTTTCTAATTCTTATAGTGAAAATCAAAATAAAAACATTAACTAAAAAAATCGAAGGATTTAAAAAATCTATAATTACACACATAAATTATTCCAGAATAAAGTTATCCTCCAAATTAAATAAAAAAAGATTGGTGTAAAAGTTGGTTTTTTGCTTTTATCTATCCTGGTAATTATTATATCCCACACCCATATTTCAAATCTGAATACCTATATCCATCAGGAAAAATATATATGTGATGTGGGGGGAGATATAAAAACATTTAAAGATTTTAAATTATACCATCATTTTTCAAAAAATATAGGCAATATCAGTTTTAAAATAGAGAAGGAAGCTTACGAAAAAAATTTAATATAATAATCATTGATTTACCAACTATTTTTGATAATAGGACCCTTGAGGTTTATTGTTGGGGTGAAGAGGAGAAACCAATATCATTTTATGATTAGAGAACAGAATTCCAGTCAGAGGGAATGAGGATTGGATGAGATACCTAAACCAAGAAAAAATGAATATTTTTATTTAATTACTTATGAAATGGAACTAGCACCTCATGCTCGCATTTCATTTATTATAACCGGAATAAGAGATGTTAGATTTGGACTAGCTATAGGGTTATTAGCATCATCAATTGTTGCTTTTTTAGTTATACTTAAAGATTTAGTTGAAGAATTATATTACACAAAAATTGATTAAATAAAAATAATTATATTATTCTAAACATTAAATATTCCTTTCAAACAAATCCTCTTTTAAAATTCACCGATAATAATAAATCTGAATAACAACATTCTCCAATGTAGCTTCCCCATCAGAAGAGAACCTAATTTTATTTGAACCTTTTTTTATATCCTCCAGATTAATTTTGGTTACTCGGGATAAAGGTATATCAGAATAAATTGTCTTGTTGTTAAAGGTGATATTAAACTCCCTGTCCGCGTTCATAAAGTCAAATACTAACTCGCTTTTGTATTGGTTATTGTAAATATATTTTGAGACGAAGAAGTCATACTCAGGGAATTCTCTGAAAGAATATTCTGTTTTTAAAGACAGGTTGGATATTAGGTAAACTGCTGGAGCCCAGATTTTCCACCCGCTTGAAGAGGTTTCAAATTCAATAACATTATTTTCCGAACTGTTTAATTCAAAATCATATTTTCCGCGAATTGTATTTTCATTCATCAGGGTTTCATTATTCAATTTCATTGATAAACTCCCGTAATTGTTTGTGTTTTTCACCTCAAAACTCAGAATTGTTTTATCCATATTCTCAATCAAAAATTCATCAATTTTAAATCTTCTCGAATATCCTAAATTTCCCGCAAAAAGACCTTTGTGCACAGCAAATTCTTTTTCAAGGATCTCTGTTTTTTCTCCGTTTTGTTCTCTAAGCGAGACAGTTCCTAATTCAATGGTTTTCCATTCTAGGTTGTCCGGAAAAGTTTCATTTTTATATTCTGCGGAAGGATCGGTTATGTATGAAATACCCCCGCCGAAAAACACCATCAACAATAACATTATTCCTAATCCCGCAAATAAGAAGGCATACAGTTCGTCCATAATAAATAATAATAATAGATTATGAAGTCGTACTTAATGTACTTTTCTATCCTGGCGGTAATTTTAATAATTATTTCTTTAATCGGGGGATTTGTGATTGTTTTAGCCTCTTTTTTAGTGCTTTTTGAAAAGTGTTTATTTGGGCGAATAGCCATAATTCAGGGGATAGAATTTACAACCATTTCAACAATTCTTGTGGTATTGGCTTATGGTCCCGCAATAGGCGTTTTATTTTGTATCTGCATATCCATGATATTGCCCGCAATTATCAATAATATGATTGGAGAGAAATGGGTGGCAAATAAAGATTTCAGTGTTTTTAGCATTGGTTTTGGGAATGTAGTGGATATCTTGTGTGTCTTTATTATTCATTTTTTAAGAGGATTTGACATTTTTTGGATAATGGTTGTTATGCTGTTGTTTAAGCATATCTCCGGCAATATAATAGGAAAATTTAAAGAAACCAATTTTATTGTGGATTATCTTGGATTGATTATTAGTGTTTTATTTAATTTGGGTGCGGTTTTCTTTTTCCATTCTTTTTGGTTATCTTTGTTATGAATAAATACCACATCTATTTTTTGGTTTTAAGTTTATCTCTATTAAGCGCATTTCTTTTCGAAGGTTCTGTGTTTATTCTGGCAACATGTTTGATATTATTTGACCGGTGTTTGTTAGGGAGGGTTAAAATAATTCACGGGGTTGAGTTTACCGCAATATCTATAATGCTGGTGGCTTTGAGATATGATTTTATGGTTTCTGTTTTTTTCTGCGTTTTTATCATGTTTTTGTTGCCTGCGGGAATTAATACTTTTTTGGGAGCCCGTTTTGTAACAAACAAAGACTTTAAAATTGTAAGGGGTTTTTTTGGGGTTTTTGTGAATATTCTTTCAGCTGCATTAATTAGCTATTTAGGAAATTTAGATCCTCTGTTGATAATGTTTTTTGTTCTCTTATTCGCGCATTTTTTATACACTCTAAAAGGGAAATTCACCCAGAATAACTATATTTTAGATTATTTTGGAATCATCTTAAACATGATATTTAACTTGAGTTTAGTGTTCTTTTTTCATTCCTTTTTATTATCTATAGTTGTTATTTGATAAACGTTTTCAAATCCAAATAACATTTCAAGACCTTCAAATATCTCTTTGCTTAATTCTTCATATTTTAATTTATAATCTGCCATCATGTCAACATAAAATGTTTTTTTAGAAAATTCCTGAACCAGATTGGAAAACACATCTTCAGTTGTTACCGGACCCGCAAGGTTGACTGGAACGGTTCTTGAAATAAAAGTGTCTAAAGAAATATAGGTGCTGTCAAATTCAGTTATCTCAACACAGACTCTGAACACGAAATTTTCCCCAATTTTCTTTTCCGTTTCAAGTTTGAATTCCAGACTTTTTTCTGTTTTTTTATAATAAACTACTTGAATATCTTCATATTTAATTTTCAGAATATCTGCGAGAATATCTTTCACTTTTTTCTGCACATTCAGATTGATTTTTTTATTTACTTCAAATATGCGGTTAAAACAATTTTCTTCAAATAAGTAACGGTACATAATTATTTTTCTCTAAATAGTTATGGTAGATAAAGCTGAACTTCCGGAAGGTCTTGAACTCGTGGGTTTTGATTTGGCGGATGGTGTATATACGGACGTGATTTACAAGGAATTAACCAATTTTGCCCTGAAAACGCAAAAACTCATAAATCCCCTGGAAATAAAATTCCACCTGAGAAAATTAAGAGACACAGGAAAACCCCTATATTCTTTGGACGGAAAGATTGTTGCAGGAGGAAAAATTCTTGATGCAAATGTGGAAGGTTATGGATTAATGGATTTGATCCAGGAGGTAATGAATAAACTGGAAACTCAGGTAATGAAACTCAGGAGATAGAAGTATTTTATTAAATATCTCTAAAAAGAATTATAAGCATGGGTAAAGAACAGAAGCCTGGTTTTTAGGAAATTAGGAAAGATAATCAGGTCATTATCTTTAATGATCTGGCATTAATGATGTTTGGTTTACCTATCTTAAATGTTCTTGTGCATGATTTTTTATTTTTTTAAGCAGTTCAAGAGTTTCATTGAATTCTTTTTCTGTTTCATTTGGATATTCAATTATTAAATTAGTTCTTATTGTGGATTTAGGAAATTTTTCCCTAAGTTTTTAATAACTTTTTTGAAGTCATTAATTGGGTGTTGTTGGTTCATATCTTTTAGAATTTTATTAGAACCTGACTGGACAGGAATGTGGAAAAATTTAAATATTTTTTCATCTTCGCACACCCCACCAATTATTTTTGGAAGATGCGAAGGGTTTAGCATTCCAAGTCTTATAAAATAATTTCCTTTAACTTCTTCAATAATATTTTTTAGGAGTTATGGCAAAGATGGATTAAGGTCAAACCCATAACAGGAAATCTCCGGTCCAGTCAATCAGAATTCTTTGCAGCCCCGCTCTTTAGCATCTTTTATTTCGTTGATTGTTTTTTCATGAGAATAAGAAATTAAATTTCCTTTTGCGAGTTTTGTTCCGCAATAAGAATAATCTCCTAAGCACCCGGAACAAATCCAGACAATATCGATTGTTTTGTTTTTCCTGATTTTAGGAAGACAAACTTTTTCAATTTTTGTATTTCCCAGAAGTCTGATGGGTTTATTTTTGAATGAGTTCCTGATAATTTTCAGTATTTCAGTTATTCTGTGCATTGAGATTAAACTCACCCTTTTAGTGGCATTTAACAGGTTTGGATATGCTTCAGGCAGACACCAGGATATTATTAATTTCTTTTTAGGGAATTTTTTATGAATTTCTTTAATTCTGTCAAGTATTTTGTTTTCTGTGGGCTGCTTAACAATACAGGTATTTATGATAAGGAGGTCTGAGTTTTCCGGTTTTTCAATTAAGTTTAACCCGGCTCCGGTCAGAATACCTGAAATAATTTCTGAGTCTGAGATATTAGATGAGCACCCATGGTTTCCACATAAAAATTTATTTTACACCTAATATATTTTAGAAAATTATTGGACTCTCTTTTATAAGAATAATTATTAGATTATGCCTGATGCGAAAAGAGTTAAAACAGGGATTAAAGGACTGGATAAATTAATGGAAGGCGGTTTATTGGAAGGTTCTGTATATTTATTAAGTGGAAATGCGGGAGCGGGAAAAACTATTTTTTCAATGCAATTTTTGAAAGAAGGTGTTGCAAATAAAGAATCTGTTTTATACATTTCCACTGAAGAAAAAGAAGATAGTATAAGAAAAGGTTTTAAAATTTTAGGATGGGATTTGGGCAAATCAATTGAAATAATAGGTTTGAGTCCTGATGAACTTGAGGATGAATGGGAATCCTTGTTGTCAAACAAAATTGAAAGAAATAAAATAAAAAGAATTGTGTTGGATTCTATAAGTTTGTCAACTTTGTATTACAAAGATGATTATTCAGTTAGGAAATATCTTTATAAATTTGTCTCTTTTTTGAAAGATAAAAAAATAACCTGTTTGTTGACTTCAGAAGTTCCTGAGAAACAGGGAGTACTTAGCAGGGGAGGAATAGAAGAATTTGTTTGCGATGGAGTAATCTTGCTTCAGTTCTTGGGAACAGGCGGAAAATATGAGCGAGGACTTACAATAAGAAAAATGAGATGGACAAGCCATACATTAGATATTCATCCTTATAGAATTGAAAAAAATAAAGGGATTGTTCTAGGAGGTTAATTCATTCAATCTTGCTTTAATTTTTTCCAGTTTATCTTTATTTTCAAGTATTAATTTATTAAATGATTCCTCGCTTATTTTTCTATTGAAATAGTCTTTTTCAATACATTCTATTTTTTTATGCGCATCGCGTTCACGGTTGCGGTAATAATTAATTTCCTTTTGATGCCTTTCATTTTTTTTGTTTATTTTGTAAATTGCGAATCCAAAGGGAATTAAGAGAAGAATTGAAATTCCAATCAGGGAGTACTTTGCTAAAAATATTTTTAGGTTATTTAATTGCCTCAGCCAGTTAAGAGTAGATAATTTTTTCTCAAGTGATTGTTCTGTGTTTTTAAATTGATTGATGTCTTCATCATTTAAATTTTTATTAAGTTTTTTAGCTATGAATTCTGCTTCATTTAGGGTATTTGTGAATTCTTTAGAAATATATGGGACCGATTTATATATTACCAGTTCTTCTGTGAGTTCGTTAAGTTTATCTTCCATAGTTTTTAATTCCATGGCGGTTATATTGATTTTATTTCCTGAAAGAAAGGTTTCTGAGGTTTTTCTGTCATTTGCATTATATAGTTCATTCTCTGAGATACTGCATGTAAAGTTATGCAGTCCTTTTTCTTCAGAATGGTGGATGTATATTGCATTGCCATTTGTTGTGTAATTGCTTCCTATTATAGCTTCATCCATCAGGAAAGACACCTGATAATTGTTAATTGACTCGCCTGAGTATTTGTCCGTTATTTTGCATGTGATTTTTGTGAGGTCGTCGTTTAAAGTTTCTGCGAAAATTGAAGAGATGATTGCTTTACTTCTTAAAGTTATTTCTTTTGTTGCAATTTTCATTTCAGAGAAACTGTCAAGAGCATAAATTTCCAGATTATAAATTCCCGCAACAGGTAAACTGTCAAATGGAATTTCTATATTGTGGTTTGGGTTGTGGTATGAAATTGAATAATTTTTTCTAGTTGAACTGAAAGTGTAAACCAGATTTACTTTTTTGTTGCACGAGAGGGAACAATCAATTGTTTCATTCCTCTCAAAAACATTTTTATCTGAACATGAGATATTGCATTCCTGCGGTTTGATGACCATAAAGTTTAAATCATCATTGTCATAATAAGTTCCTTTGTTTGCGCATTCGCCCGTAACAGGATCTCTTGAGATAATACATCTTACTATTTTTTCTCCTTCTGTTTTATCAACTTTGAAAGAAATGCTTTTGTTATAAGCGTATTTGTGTTCCCCGATCCCTTCATACAAACAGGTCCAGTTGCTTCCGTCAAAATAGTAAATATAAATTTTATCCACACTCCAATATTTTGTTGGAATAAATTCGCAGGTAACCTGTTGATATTGGTCTGGCAGGATATTATCTTCAGAGATGTATACTTCAGCAACATATTCATCATGTCCGTGTTCAACGCCGTTGCACGGGTAGAAACTATCGCCCAGACTTCTCGAAGAACATTCTTCCCCCCAGTATTCAGAGCAGGTTGTTGCCCCGAAGATTGCTGGGATGAGCAATAAGCCGACTAAAAGAGAATAAAAACATTTATTCATATAATAATTTATGGATAAATGTAAAACATACATAAATGAATTTGATGAATTAATAGAAGGCGGTTTTATCCCAAATTCCGCAAATCTTCTTGCGGGAAAGACAGGTACAGGAAAATCCAGTTTCTGCATGTCCTTTGCGTATTGCGGGGCTAAAGAAGGCGAATCCTGCGTTTATATTTCAACAGAAGAAACAATTGAAGATATAAAGAAGGACGCAACTGCAGTATTTAACTGGGATATGGAGAAATTGGAAAAGGATAATTTACTGAGGTTTATTTCAATTAGGAGGGATTTTCCCACAGAGATGTCAGGCGAAGAAAAGAAAATTATCCAGTTATATATCTCTGATATTTCCGCTCAGATTGCGGAAGCTGTTAAAGAGATGGGTGCAAAGAGAGTTGTATTTGACAGCATCTCTACTTTGGAATTGTTTATCAGGGATGATTACCTTGCGAGAAATGCCATAATGGATTTATTGGATAAGATGAAAGAATTAGGCGTGACTGCGTTGTTAACTGGAACCATTCCCGAAGAAGGAGGAAAACTTTCAAACTTGGGTATTGTTGAATTCCTTGTTGATGGGGTTATCAAACTTGATTTTGTGCCTGTTATTGAGAAATTCAAAAGGACAATTACTGTGAGGAAAATGAGGAGAATAAACCATTCCTCTTTAATACATCCTTTTGAGATTACTGGCGATGGGATAAAGATTTTGAATATTGCTTAAATCCAATCCAGATAAAATCCATAAATTTATCATAATTTAATAGTTGGTTATGGGTGATAAAGACGAGTTAGAACCTAGAAAAGAACTTCTGATGGGAGATTCAAAGGAAGGGATTTTAGAGGGGAGAAATTTGAAATGGATAAACCAAAAAGGAGAGAACTCAAAAGCAAAGGAATTGTTGGAAAAAGGAAAGATTGATGAGGCTCTTGAGATTGCTGGTAAAGGGGATATAGAAATTTTGGATAAAAAAGCAAATGAATTTTGTAAAAATAAGAATTTTTCACAGGATTTGGAAATAAGTGATAAGATAATAGATTTATACCATAAAATCTCAGAAGTTTATTATAATTGAAGACTTATTTATCTTGAACAAAAAGAATATCAAAAAGCAATAGAAGATTATGATAAAGCAATAAACTTAAATCCAAATGATGCGGTGGCTTATTGTAATCGAGGCGAAGCTTATTATAAACTAGGAAAGGACGAAGAAACCAAAAAGTATTTAGGAAGAGCTAAAAGAGATATAGAAGAGGTTATAAAATTAAATTCTGAATTTAGCGAGACTCATAATTTATTGGGTGTTATTTTTGCTGATAAAAATGAATTTCAAGAAGCAGGTAAGCGTTTTGAAAAAGCAATTAAATTTG
>QMZS01000022.1 GCA_003663295.1 Candidatus Aenigmatarchaeota archaeon
AATTTACCACAATGGAAGCACAATTCCTAATTGGTCAAGAACAAATAATATTGAAATAAATGAAAAAGTTGGTTATGGTGTTTATGCTGTTAATTTTGACGGAACTCCGGCAGAAAATATTACTATTAATTACATTACTGTAAACCAGAATGCAACAAGTTGTGATTTTAATTTGAGTTCTTATGATGTTGATACAGTTGATGGAAAGAAAGTCTGTGATATTCATTTAAACCCAATTTATTTAATAGGCGGAGAACCAATTACTCCAATATTACAATTATTTTTATGGGATAATACAATGCAGAATGCCACTCCTTTAAGTATATCTAATACTACTGAATATAATTCAACCAGCAAGCCAGATAATTATAATAAATGGATAAATTTAACTTTTAATGCAACAAATGGAACATTTACAAATGCAACAGCATGGTGGACTGTGAATGATTCTGAAATAGATGGTGAAGAATTTTTATTGGTTGATTGGTATGATAATGGAAATTTATATAATTTAACACCGGGCAATACACATTCCAGTTGTGATTCCCCAACCCCAATTTACACTCAAATAACAATAGATTCTGATATTTTCCATGTATGTAAGGAAATTGTGGACGGAGATATGTATTTTAAATGGAAGCAGCCAAGTTTATCCACACCCACAAAATATGTGGCTGGAGGTTCTTATAATCTTAAACCGAATATTGCTGATATTGATCTTACTCCTTATTCTGGAATCTGGGGCACTAATTTCACATTTTCACTTAATGTATCGGATATTGACAGCGATACAACAAATTTGACTCTTTGGGTTTTTGAAAATAAGACCGAAACCTGGGTGAATAGAGGTATGCAGAGCGTAAGCAATGAAACCGTGGAATTCAATTTAACTTCAGATAAAAACTGGACAGGAACAAGCAGATTCTTATTTGAATATTTTGATTGCAACCAAAGCAATCTTTCCCAGAAATTCCATAGTTTAAGCAATACAACACCAATAAATTTTAATGTCTTTAAACATGACATTTCTATAATTTACAATGAATCTTTGGGTTGTTCAGGAAATGATTCAATTGTTTTTAGGAATGATTCAAGGATTCTTTCTGTTTGGGTGAATGATACCAATTCTTCAGATTCTGTTGAAGGCGCAAATTGTTCTTTATGGGTTGGTGGAATTTTTGCAAATTATACCAGGTCAAACGCCAGCGGATTCTGCAATTTTAATTTTACACCCAATCAGAGTTTCTCTTTGGGACCTTCAAACTGGAAAATCGGAATATTTAATGACTCTTATTACAATGAAAGGAATTCAACAGAATTAAACATTACACTCAGGGGAAACATCCATCCTGAAATAACAAATTCAGTCAATTTTTCTTTTTACAAAAATGAATCCACAACTTTTTATGCGAGATTATTGAATGATTATGGGTTGCCTGTAGGAGAAATGGGTTATAATTGTTCTTTTTATATGGACAATACTTCCGTATTTATTGGGAACGGCTTAACAAATAGTTCAGGGGGATGTTCTTTAGATTATGATGCTGAATGCAGTTTTGAAGTTGGACAAAGAACATTGATAGTGGTAATCAATAAAACCGGAGCGGACGATTATTACAATATTTCTAATAATCAAACCAATAAACCAGTATTGTTGCTTGGCAGGTTAAATTTAACCATTTTATCGCCTTTAGAAAGCGGTATTTATTATAAAGGACAAAATATAAGTATTAATTCTTCAGCAAAAGATAATTGCGGAGAAACTGTTAGTGGTGCAGATGTGACTTGGTATCTGGTAAATAAATATAAACTCAATATTACTATTGAAGATAATTCAGGAAAAAACCGAATAAATTATCCAATAATTTTAAATGGAAGTTTTTTTGCGGACAGCGATTTTGAATTAATTGACTGGAAATTAAATAATACTCATCTCAGGTGGGGTGGAGAAACAATATCATTTTCAATATACCCGTGGATTTCAGCAGGAAAATCAGAACTAAATAATAGTCAGGTATATATGGATAATTTGACCGAAATTGTTTTTTTGGTGAACATGACCGCGAGTGCCAGTAAAACTTTGGAAATAAATTTAAAAGATTTCAATCCATCAACAAATGATCTTGGCTATAATATTTTAAATGCGGGTTTTGATTCAGGAGATTTTTCTTTATGGAGTGTTTCTTCATGCAGTTCTTGCACTGAAAATGTTTCCTTTGAGAATGAAACCTATTTTGCGGATTTATCTGCGGATAACGGGATTGCGGAAATATTTCAAAATCTTCCAAATATCACAAAAACAGACAAGATAAATATAAGTTATAAGGTTTGGGGTGAATTTTACGAAGGTATTGTTCATACAGGTAATTTTAGCTTGAATATAGGGAATTTTTCCTGTGATTTGACACCTGCAGTTGATAATTACGGCGTTTATAATCCTTCTGAAAAACCCTGGATAGTAAAAACTTGTTCAGGTTCATATTCTTCAGCTGAAAATATTTCCATTTTCCTTAAAGATATTGGTAATGGAGGTCATTCATCTGATAATACCTATGCCCATATAAATTATATCTGCTTCGTTGATGATAACGGGGCTTGTGTAAATTACCATTCAGGAAATCCAACTCAATTAAATCTAACACATAGGAAACAAATCAGCGTGAATGTTAATGACACTTATTTATTGGAAGGAACTGAAGATGTAGGTAAAAGGAAAATAATTGCGGATGCGGAGAAACAATTTTATGAACCCGATTCAGAAATGAGATATTTCAATTTAACAGGATTCTCTTATGTTAAGAATCTTACAATTGATTCTGATTATTGCACTCTTAATTCAACAGGATACCCTTTGCAATATCGGTGTATGGTAAACGCGAGTTTATCTTTGCAGTGCATGGTAGCGGATAATTATACCAATAAAGGAATTGTTGATTATTCAGTGGATTTTTATAATTCAACCCATTTGTTAATAGGAAATAATACCACAAATTCGCAGGGAGTCGCAGTTAAGGAATCGCAGATATATGGAGCAAATACATACCCTTTTTCATGCAATATAACTGATCAATCAGATATTTTTTATAAGGTTGCAGAAACTGTTGGCCTGGTGGTTAAGGCTATTGTGGAAGGCGGGAATACCACCGCTGAATTAAACTTAACTCCTGAATATTTTAGAGCATCAAATATCACCATTGTTAATAATGTTACGCAAAACATGACTTTTGTTTTAATAAATAATGGGACTGGGGATATGTACAATCCGGTTATAAATATTTCTTCTATTGCGGGGATATATATCCTGGAACTTGTTTGCAATCCAATCCAAACTGGAGAGAATTGCACAAATTTATTTAATATAATAATAACTTCGGAAGCGGACACTGGAAACAGGACAATAGGGTTTAATGTTACATGGCAAAATGGGGATGCTACTTATGATACCGTTAATAAAAATATAACGATATTTGTTGATCCAAACAAACAATTGGAATTTGTTGAAAACAATATTTCTCTTTCTGTGCCAATTACTTCAGATAGGACAACAAATTTTACAATACAGAATTACGGTAATGTTAATTTAACAAATATGGTTATAAACCTGACGGGAGATAATTCTTCAACTTTTATAAATCTGATATCTTTCAGCAACAATACTTTTGATTTGGAACGCGGGGGAGAAGAAACAATATTTATGACTATGAATGCATCAACTCTTGATACTTCCTGGATAGGAACTTATAATCTAAATATTACAGCAAATGTCAGTAATTGTCTGGATTGTTTAAAGATATTACCATTTAATTTAACTATAACTCCTCTGGATTGGGATGCAACTCCTTTAACCTTAAATAAAACCGTTGGTTTGAAAGCAGAGGTAAATAAATTAGGCGAAATAGTGATTGATAATAAAAAAAATATTGACTTTGATTTCAATTTATCGATTACCAAAAAGTTAGGAACTTCATTGGATTATCTAACTCTAAATGATACTTATAAAGCAACTCAGTTTTCGATTACTGTGACTAATAATATGGAAAGGATTGTTGAAATATTTTATAATACGAGTGTTGACCCTGAGGCCATAGGAACCTATAATTACACTCTCAAAGTTGAGAATCTGGATTCAGACGCTCCTGATTTTATAAATATTTCCCTCTTTTTTGAAATAATCAATTTTACTGTGGATATTATTAGTCCAAACGAGACAACTCCGGTTGCGGATGTGAACGTAAATGATACTTTGAAGCTTAGTGTAAAAGCTTTGTCTGGAAGCGCTTCTGTTACTGGAAATATGAGTTGGGCGGTTTTGGTTGGAGGAAATAATTGCAATGTTGTTAATAATTCATACAATTATGGCGATGAATTGTGGCATATTAATTGCACAGCTCCAAATGTTACAAATAATATAATTGAGAATGATTTGGAAGTTACAGGAACCTATGATGTGAATGGCGTGGTGTTGTCTGATTTGGAAGAAGATGCAGTAATTTATGTTGATTCTATTTCCCCTTGGTTTTCAAATATCAGCGCTGATTTTATAAATAATGATACTTATACGCAGGATTATGTGGTTTTTGAAGTGAATATCACAGATAATAAAAATATAAGTTCTGTTAGAGCTAAGGTGACCCATATTAACAGCGGACAATCATGGAATTTAGGTTTAAGCAATTATACTGAAACTTATCTTTCAGCTGAAAATAAGTTTGATAAAAGAAATTTTGTTTTCAATTTTTCAAGACCTGAATATACAGGCGATTATGATATAATTGTTTATGCAAATGACACTACCGCAGGAAATGCTGAGAGCAATAAGACGGGATGGTTTGATATTTATATTCCTGTACAGGTTTCAGGCAATTTGGCAGATCCAAAGGGAACGCCAATAGATGCAAATTTCACATTTTATAGGGACGGATATGATTTGGAGGAGATTTACAAGATGCATGAAAATAACACGGAGACCAGTAAGATATATAACTGGACTTTGCACAAAAGAAAATATAATATAAAAGTTGATTTATTTGGTCAGGAAATAGTTTTGCATGATGCGGATTTCAATAATTCTAATAACACCAATAATCCTTTTAAGTTTGATTATTATCCAAATTATACAAGTCTTCCTTTAGTGCATGCAGGGTTGCCCAATACGGTTGGGACGGCCATATTAGGAATTGTAATTGAGACAAATTTAACTGAGAATGTTGACTTTACTATTGATTTTGAGCAGGCGCTTATGGCAGCAATAGTTGCAGGTAAGACTATAAAGAATGTAAATAATCTTGAAGTTCTTGTGTGCCATGATTGGAACTATGCAACCCAACAATGCAATTCTTCTTCTGATTACCTTGATAGAAATCTTGATCCTTCAGCCAATATATTTGAATTTAATACCACTCAACTTTCTGCATTCATAATTGCTGAAGCCTGTTATTCTGGCGCATCTTTGATTGACTGTAGTGGATATTATTATACACCACCCGGCGATTCAGGCACAAGTTCACCAAGCGGAAGTTCAGGGAGTCCTGGAGGTTCAACGGATTTAGAAATTTCAACTTGCGGAGATGGTGTTTGCGAAGTTGGAGAAAATTACCAGAACTGTCCTCAGGATTGCCCTTTAGATGATTTCCCTTTAATTGTGGATACAAATCTCGCAAATGTAAGAATATTTCAGGGAGATTCAAGAAACTATCAGATTTCTTTAAAGAGCAGAATGAGTTCTGATGTTGAAGTGGGTTTGGAAATTACAGGCACTCTGAAAGAAATATTAAGTTTAGGTTCTACAAGAAAAGTTATATCGCCAGATGGAATGGAAGAGATACCGCTTTATCTTACAATCCCTATAAATCAAAGCACTGGAATTTATGGGGGAAATATTGCGCTTAGAGTTGGAGCCCAGATTAAAAATGTTCCAATCTCAATCACAGTTCTTGAAAAAGCAACCGCAGTGTTTTCTGTTGGACTGGAACTTGCGACAAAGGAAATAAATCCCGGAGATAATCTTGAATTCCTTGTTAAATTAATTAATCTCGGAGAAAAGAATTTGTTGCCAATAAATTTGACTTATATAATTAAAGAGCAGAAAACTGGAAAAATAATGGGTGAAGTGAATACTTCAGTGATTTTAGAGACAACAAAGATAATAAGAGAGAGCATACCATTGAATATTACTGAAAAAGGTTATTATAATTTAGAAATTTGGGCAATATATTATGATAGAGGGATTATGGATGTAGAAACCTTCGAAGTAGTCAGGCCGTTACTTGAAACTCCCTGGATGATTGGTCTTATTTTAATGGCTTTGTTGATAGGTATTATTGTAGGTTTGACTTATGTTTGGCGTTATTATGTTATCTGGAAGAAAGAAAGGGAAAAAGAAGAAAGATATTTATATCCTTTAGATTATAGAAAAGTTCCAAGAGAAGGATTTAAAATTGGAAAATTTGCTGGAACTGATAATTATTGTTATTATGATCCTAAGGATTTGACAACCCATCTCATATCCGCAGGAGCAACGGGTGCAGGGAAATCTGTATCCGCTTCGGTAATTGCTGAGGAAGCTCTTGATAAAAATATTCCCATAATTGTTTTCGACCCGACAGCGCAATGGACTGGTTTTGTGAAAGCATGCAAAGACACAAATCTTACAAGAAAATATAAGGAATTTGGTATGAGTGATTTTGATATAAAATCTTATCCTGGATTGATTTATGATGTTGAAAAACCAGATTTTGAATTAAAAATAAAAGAATTTATAAACCCCGGGGAAATGACAATTTTTTGTTTGAATAAATTAAAATCCGGGGAATATGACCAAGCAGTTGATCATATAATTAAGTCCATCTTTGGAGAGACTTGGGAAGAAACTTCTGATTTAAGATTGTTGCTAGTTTTTGATGAAGTTCATAGGTTGCTTGAAAAATATGGAGGAACTGGCGGTTATGTTGCTCTTGAAAAAGCGGCGAGGGAATTTAGGAAATGGGGTATAGGAATTATAATGTGTTCGCAGGTATTAGCGGATTTTAAATCAGCAATATCTGGCAATGTTCTTACCGAAATTCAATTAAATACAAAATCTTTAGTGGATATAGAGAAAGTAAAGACAAAATATGGAGAACAATATTCACAGAGAATTACAAGGATGGGGGTTGGAGCAGGGCTGATGCAGTATCCAAAATATAATAATGGTAAACCTTTCTTTGTTGAGTTTAGACCAACAAAACACAACCCTCATAAAATTACCAAAGCTGAGTTAGATTTATATAAAACCAATATAGAAAAGTTGAAGTTAATTGAAGCTAAGATAAAAGGTTTGAAAGAACGCAAAATATATGCTGAGGATTATGAACTTGACTTTAAACTTGCTATGAAAAAACTTAAGACTGGAAATTTCAGAATGGTTGAGATATATATAACTTCTCTTGAGAAGTCGCTTGAGAAAGTCTGATTATGGCAGAAGCTGAAGGAAATGTAATGACTAATGAGGAATTTAGTGATATTGAAAAAAAAGAGAATGATGTAAAAAAGAAGAGATTTAGTTTTTTTAAAAAGAAAGAAGTAGTTTCTTTTGTTCCAAAACCCCAGAATGTTGAAGGTCCTTTGCAAGAGGCAATATTAAAACTTGAGAGACTTGGCGGTCGCGTGGAAATACTTGAGAATTCAAGACCGGAGACAAATGAAAAAATAAGCAGCGTAATTGAGAAAATAGGAGAGTTAAGGTCATCTTTAATAGAAAGAGATAGGAGTTATAATAAACTGGAAAGGAATTTTGATAAAATTTCCGAAGTTGCAAAAGAACTGGAGCTTGATGATATTTTTAAGAATCTTGAAAAGAAAGATGTAAAAATTGAAAAAAATACCGCGGTTGTGGAATCCTTAAATGATAAAGTTTCAATGATTTCAAAAAAGTTTGCATCAATATCTTCTTCTGTGGAACAGATAAAAGGTTTAAAAGATGTGGTGACAATTGCAGACGAATTAAACAAGAAGATAAATATTGTTGAAGAATTGAAAACAAAAACAGAGAAGAATGCAGGGAAAGTGGATTCTTTATTTTATGAACTTAAGGAAACTTACAACAAGATGAGAACTTATCTTTCAAAAATAGAAGTTAATGAGGATTCAATCAAAGAGATGTTGAGAACTGTAGATAGGTTATCTCTTAAAGTTGAGGAATCTTCTTCAAAAGAAAACATGGAAAAATTAAAGAATGATTGTGAGGCGAAATTGTCTGAATTTAAATTTGATACAAACAGCAAAATAGGGGAACTTGCGGACATAATGAAAGAGGTTAATAGAAAAATCAGAGGTGGCACAAAAACGGATATTGAAGTGCTTGAAGAACTTATAAAAGGCAAGGTGTTGGATTTGCCGGAGTTAAAAGAGGATTTGCCTAAAATTGTTAAATCTAATTTAATTGATAAACTTGCGGAATACAATCGTCAGCTATCTGATATTAATTCAAAGATAGATAAGAAAACCGAAGAAACCGTTAAGAAAAAGTTATCTGAGGTTACTGAAACTCTGGCAGAACTTGATGATTATAAAAAGGATTTAAAAGATGTTAAAGATAAAATATCTTTTGCGGAAAGGGAATATTCAAATATATCAAATGAGTTAACAGATTTAAAATCAGCAACTTCAGAATTAAAAACTCTCAACTCCAAAACCAATGCAAAATTAAGTGAACTTGGGGGAACTTTAAACACAGACCTGGATTCATTGAGGAAAAAATTTGAGGAGAATATAGCTAGTTTGCCTGAATTGGTTAAATCAAATTTAGATAATAAACTTTCGGAATATAATTCTAAATTATTGGAGTTTGATAAAAAGGTGAATGAATTTGAAGGTAATTCCGGAGGAAACTTTGAAGATTTTAAATCAAAATTAGATTCTATAATCGAAAAACAATCAGAAGATAATAATCAAATAAATAAACTAAAATTAGCTAATTTAGGATTAACTAAAAAGATAGACGAAGATTTAACCAAAAAAACCGATATTTTGGTGAATCTTAATAAATTGAAGATAGATGATTTATTAATTCCTTTGGGTAACAGAGTAAGCGCTCTTGAAAATATGCCCGGTAATGCATTAAATAGTAAATTTTCAGAATTATCCGATAAAATAGCTGCATTGGATAATCTTGAAGGTATGGTGGATTTCAAGGTAATTGATAATCTAAATACAATTAGTTTGGAATTAAATACAAAGGTAGACAACAATATTTCAGATTTACATGATTTAAAAAATTCATATAAGAATCAATTAGAAGAAATTACAAATAAAATAAATAATCTTTATGCATACAAAGATCAAAAAGATAAAGAATTAACCGCAAGAGTGGATTTATTAAAAACTGAATTTAAAGAATATCTTGATAAAAAACTGGAAAGAGATACTGAACGGAAACAAAAAGAAGTTTATGAAAAAGTAAATTTGGACAAGGAATACATCGAGAAAAAGTTTTTGGATTTTGAAGTTGCGCTTGTTAATTTGTCAAAATCAATGGATGATAAAATTGAAGATAAATTGGAGTCAAGCGGAAGTGAACCCGCAGAAATAAAATCCGATTATAGAAGGGAAAAATCCCATTTATCAATTAATAAACTTAATATAACCAAACCAGCGCAGGAAGAGGAACCAATAACCAAGGATGAAAAAATAAATAGATTAATTAATTATATAGATACTTTGATAAGCTCGGGGAATTATGAAACTGCGAAGGAGTATTACATAAAACTTTTGTCTGAGTACGAGCGATATGAAGATGGCAATCCGCACATACTTGTGAAAATAGCTCAGTTTCATGACAAACTGAAGAATTAAGATATTTAAGAAACGAATAAATCGCCTTTTGTTGCGGGAGTTGTTTTATATACAGAAAAAAATAATAGTTATGGCAATCTCAAAATTATATTCATTAAATTTAAATCGGGGGGCGATAATGCATATGGAAAGAATAAAAATTACAAACAAGGAAGTGAAGTATCTCAACAATTTTACAAGAAAAGGTTAAAGAAAAGTAAGGGGACTAACCAGAGCCCGTATCTTGCTTTTAACTAATATAGGAAAAACGGAAATGTCATTAAAGACTTATTGGGAATCAGTAGAGTAACTTTCTCCAAGGTCAAGAGAAGATACCGGGATAGCATTAGACTCATTTTTAAAAAAACAAAACAAAACCCCAGCTGAGAATTATGTGGTGCATCAGGGAAATTGATGCCGAATACAGAAAGCGAATGTAGGGGGTTCTTGATTTGTATGAAGAACCATACAACCCGAAAAAGCCGCTCATCTGTCTTGATGAAAAACCAAAACAACTTCTTGGAGATAAGAGAATGCCAATTCCAATGAAGCCCGGAATCCCTGAAAAATATGGTTATGAATATATCAGGAACGGGACAGCGAATATATTCGTGGCAGTTGAATTTAAGGCGGGAAAAAGAGTAACTCAAGTTATTAAACAAAGAACAAGAATTAATTATGAAGATTGATTGGAGATTTACGAAGGAAAAAGCTGATAAATTTCTATGTGTGGAATAATATCATCCATGATTTTTCTGGAATAGGGGCAAGATGGTTTAGATTTAGAGATATGGTGGTGCGAATATTTATCTCTACAATAATGACACCAATTATAATAACCTAATTGACATGCCAGAACTAAGGGCATTCATAGCAAGATGGAAAACAGACTCTAAGGATGCGAATAAAACAGAAGTAGAAGAAGCAAGAGGGGTTTGGTGGAGGAGATATTAGTTAAATATTTGGTTTTTTAACTGTTAATTTTATGAAAAATCAAGAACTGATAAAGAGTTGGTTTGGGATTTAATGGATTTTTCATAGTTGAATCCCGAATTTATTATCAACCAAAATTTTATAATTTTGATTTTAATTCATTTAATTTTTCTTCAAGAGATTTTTTCTTGTATAATTTCTTGTATGCCAGACCTATAATTATGAGAGCTAATATGAGAAATATTATCCAAGGTATCTCCCGGTATTCTTCACCGGAGATAGAAATATCCAATTCTTCAATTAAAATTTGTTGGAAGTCTGATTTGTAATATGCTGATAAAGTATAATCTCCTTTGAGATATTTATTAATAGGAAGTTCAATGTTTATTTTGTCATTTGTTTTATCAAGATGGATTAAGTCAGAGTAAATTGTATTGGGGGTATTGTCCGGACCTGTGACCTCCAGTTCAATATAACCTTTTTTATCTGCTTGCACAATAATAATTGTGAGGTTCATATTTTTTTCATTAGTGTATTCTGATTTATCAAGATAGATTTTAAGAACCGGGGGTTTTTCTTCATAGTAAATTTCTATTGTTTTTTCTTCAGATGAATTTATTTTAGGTATTTCTATTTCTGTCTGACCGTCAATATAAGAATAATTAAAGTTACATTTCAGTATATTCTGAATTGGCAGTTTGAGATAAATTTCCTGAAAATCATAATTGCCTAAATTTTTTATATGGATTTTTAGATTTAGTTTTACTGAATTATTTGTTATTTCCAGAATATTTA
>QMZS01000023.1 GCA_003663295.1 Candidatus Aenigmatarchaeota archaeon
CTTGAAAATATAGCCAAATCAGCAAGTCCTATTGCAGTCGGCGTTCTTGCGGATATATTTTTCATAAAAGCTCCATTTTATATGTCAATATTCCTGCTCCTTATCCTCATGGTTTACTTGATTAAACAAAAACCTAAAAGAAAAGCAAAAATAAAAAGAAGTGATTTTAATATTATTGGAGAACTTAAAGAGTTTCTCTCAGAAAAAAAACTAAGAGGTCTTGCCTTGCTTGGAATGACAACACATGCGTCAATACCTGCAATATTCCTATTTCTTCCTTTATTCATTGTGGAAAAATTCGGTTTAAGTTTTACTTATGTTGGGGTTGCTTATTTCTTTCTTGGTTTCTTCAATCTATTTCAGTTTTATTTCGGGGAAATTTCCGATAAGATGGGAAGGTCTAAAATGCTTGTATTGGGAACTTCCATTTATGGGTTTGGATTAATCCTGCTGTCTGTTTCACAATCATATTCGATGCTACTGCTGGTTTTAACTTTGCAGGGACTTGGGGGAAGTATGTGGAATATCTCAGCATATTGCATCATGTCAGAAGCGGGGGAAAAATCAAAAAAAGAAGCGCAGACATTAATGTCCTATGAATCCTTGGCAAGAATTGGGTCTTTTTTTAGTTTTATCATAAGCGGTTTTGTGGTTACTATCTTCAACATAGAATCTTTATTTGTACTTAATGGACTATTAATTTTAGCAGTCAGTTTATACGCAGTGAGGTGTATTGTTGATTAAAAAATTTACTTTCCTGATTTCACAAATTCTTCGTGCATCCTCATATGACCTTTCTGGATTCCTTCGCTCCCTAAAGCAGACAAAGCCCCGAGATTATTTGCGAGTCCCACAGAAGCAACCACAACCCCAAGTTCCTTTGCATTTTTTACTCTCAAAATTTTCATGGCAAGTCTTGCTTTTTTTGAATTAGTCGCACCCCCAATACTTGCGATTGCCATTGGGATTTCAATTTTTCCCACCAAAAAATCATCTTCCACTCCAAAATCAGTTATTGAAGTGTACCTATTTCTCGCAACATAACTATGCGCTCCTGCCTCAATCGCTCTCCAATCATTCCCTGTTGCTAAGGTTACTGCATCAATCCCGTTCATACATCCTTTATTGTGCGTTGATGCCCGGTATATATCAGTCTTTGCAAGAGCATAAGCGTCTAAAATACCATTAACAACAGCATCTCCAGAATAATTTCCTATTGCAAGATTCTCTATTTTTATTTTCGCGGTAACGGACACAATCCTCTTATCCGCAAAATTTGAGATTATTCTTAAACAATGCCTGCCCCCGGTTATTTCAGTTACAATCGGGGTTATTGCTTCAAGCATTGTATTCACAACATTGGCTCCCATCGCATCCAGAGTATCAACAATTAAATGCAGAACAAGATTTTTTCCTCTTTCGGTTTCAATTTCCTTTAGTTCAAGGTCTCTCGCCCCGCCTCCAAGATCAAAAATTATTTTATTGCTTTCATTTGCAATTTTCAGGATTTCTTCTTTTTTTTTCAGGAGGTTTTCTTTTGCTTCTTCAAAGTTCTCAACATCTAACAACTGCAATTGCCCAATCATTTTTGAATCAAAATATTCTCCTTTAAAACCTCCTTCGGCTCTGGTAAGTTTTGCGATTCTTGATGCGGCAGCAACAACTGAGGGTTCCTCAAGTTCCATTGGAACAAAATAATCTTTTCCATTCACAAGAAAATTTGTCGCAATTTTGAAAGGTCCAATATTGTTTTCAAGTTCAAGATAATCCGGAAGTTCTCTGTATTTTTTTAATAAATTTAAATCCTCTTCGTTTAGACCTGAGAATTCACTTAAAATCTTTATCTTTTCTTCAAGAGATAATTTAGCAAATCCCTGCACTGCTGAAGTAAACGCCATTATATTAATTGGGAAATATTTTATAAACTTCTATTTTGTAAAAAACTCTTCTAAACAGAGATAAATAAAAATCTGCTAATTAAATATACAACTCTTTAGGGTCTGTTTCGTAAACAATCAATGCTTGTTTTTCCCATTTATCCATAAGTCTAAGATAATCCATACCCTGTTTATACCTATTATCCAATTCGTACCTTATTTCATGAATCTTGAACCCCTTTTCCATATCCAGATCCATTCTTTTTTCCTGCAAATCAAGATATTCCAGATAAAGATCTTCCTGTTTTATAAAATTAGAGAAACGATCTTCCAAAGCTTCAATAATTTTAGGAGAATATTTTTCAGCAAGATTCCCAGCAGATTCTCCGGATTCAATAGATTTCATAAATTTACTTAAACTCAACTCCGACTCCTCCTGAGATTTATCGGCATTATATTCTTCCTGTTTAATAATTTCCATAATTTTGTCCTGACCAGATCTCATTTTATTCTCAAAAGAGATTTCAAAATTAGCTATTTCTTCTGCCAAGCTCAAATCTATTATTTCCTGTGATTCTGCTTTAGACAATAAATTTCTGTATTTTTCTACATCTGCTTCAGACAATGAATTTCTGTATTTTTTTACATCTGCTTCAGACAATGAATTTCTGTATTTTTCTACATCTCTTTCCAACACTTTCAAGTCTCCCATTATACAATTATTAATAAATGATAATTTAAGTTTAACTAATATATGAAAAACAAAACTGTTGATTGTCTTGCGGGACTTCAGTGAGGTTCTGAAGGCAAAGGTAAAGTTTCCGCGTATTTAGGTCCCGAATATAATGGAATGGTGATGTCGGGAGGTCCGCAGGCAGGATATACATTTTTTCATAATAACCTTCACAAAAACCCTTAATCGAACACACAACAGTAACAGGAAGAATGAGAAGAATATTTGAACAGGACTTTGAAACTCTTGAAAAATCTATTCTTGTAAACCAACCCGACCAGATTGCTCTTATGTTTCTGGACTATATCCCTACCTAAGATTATAGCAAAACAAAATTTGAAGAGCTATCCGCAAAGTCTCAGAATTATATAAATAATCTAGAAGAGAAATTAAATATTCCAATCACATTAATCAGAACTGGTCCTAATGAAAAACATATGGTTAATCTGAGAGAAGACAACCAAAAAAGATATCCTATTGAAAAACCTCTTGATGATTTGGATGGTGGTTTATGAACCACAAATTTTTATGGTTCTGATTGGGGCTCCGGGCATATTGAAAAATTCCTTGACCGCAAAATGAGTAGTAAAGATAGAAACCCTTTTAAAAAGAAAATATTTTGTTAATATAATCCAAAATAAGCGTGAAATGACTCAAATACAATCTATATTTAGATAATTATTAATATATTATATGAATATAAGATGCAAACTGTGCGGGAAAACAATTAGTTCCATGGATAATATGGTTGGGGGATTTAAACTAAATATTGAATCAGACAATAAAATGGGCTCAAAACTGGCGGAAATGAGCGAAAATCTTGTTGCCTTAATAAATCACCTGATGGTGGCCCACCCTGAAAAAGCAATGGAGCTTTATGCGGATTTGAGTTCAAAATTATCCTCAATTTTCGAAATGTCAGAAGACAGGGATTATATGATTAAATAATCTTTAATCAAAAATTGACCTTCGGGATGCAAAATTTTCACAGAAAGATATTAGTTATTAAGATTAAACTAAATTTGGTTATGATTATAAGAAAAGCAATTATTGAGGATTTGGATAAACTGACAAAAATATTCATTGAGTTCAAGGAAGAAATTAAAAAATTTGAACAGGAAAAATTCAAAGTTTTCAAAGACAAAAAGAAACCTTATGAAATAATTAAAAATTCTGTGAAGAAAAAAATCACAAATGAAAAAAATCTGTTTTTAGTCGCTTATGAAGAAGATGAAATTATTGGGTTTATGTATGGATTTATTCGCGAATTTAATCATCTTGTTTATGAATCGTTTACTTACGGAGAAATTGCGCATGTTTGGGTTAAAGAAAAATTCAGGAAAAATGGAATCTCCTCGGCATTGAAAGATAAATTATTTGGGTGGTTCAAAATTAACAATTGTAAGTATGCTAAATTATACCTGCTTGAAAAGAATCCGGCCATTGGTATCTATGAGAATTGGGGTTTTGAACCCGCTCTAAAAATTATGAAAAAGAAACTGTAATAAATTTGAATTGACTAATCCGCGAATTATGAATCTTATAAATAATACCTATATTATTATGGAATTAACACGAGAAAATATAGAAGTACCTATGGATGTTCCTCCTGAAAAAAGAGAAGAATATATTGACAACTATCTAAATATAACAAAGTCAACAGGAAGACTTATGTTATTTGCAGGAGACCAGAAAATAGAGCATATGAACAAAGACTTTTGCGGAGAAAACATATCACAGGATGACAATGAACCAGAACATTTGTTCAGGATAGCAAAAAACAGCACCATCGGAGTTTTTGCAACCCAGTTTGGATTGATGGCAAAATACGCGGGTTCTTACAAAGAAGTTCCTTACCTAGTAAAACTAAACTCGAAAACAAATTTGTTAAGCAAAGAATTATCAGACCCTTACAGCCGCCAGTTGGTTGAAGTAAAAGATGTGATAGCGATGAAAAAAAATTATGGGTTAAAAATACTTGCTGTTGGATACACAATTTACCTTGGAAGCGAATTCGAACACGAAATGCTGACACAAGCATCCAGAATAATTTGTGAAGCTCATAAAAATGGTTTATTGGTTGTGTTGTGGATTTACCCCAGAGGAAAATCCGTTCCCGATGAGAAAGATCCTCACCTCATAGCTGGAGCAACTGGTGTTGCCGCATGTCTTGGAGCTGATTTTACAAAGATAAATTATCCAAAAAAAGAAGGCGGGAACTCGGCGGAATTGTTGAAAGAAGCAACCTCAGCAGCCGGAAGAACAAATGTTGTATGCGCCGGGGGTTCATCAGATGATCCAAAAGCATTTTTGCAGCGTCTTTATGACCAGATTCATATAGGAGGAGCAAAAGGAAACGCAACCGGAAGAAACATCCACCAGAAACATCTTGATGAAGCAATTCGGATGTGCAATGCAATATCAGCAATCACTCTTGAAGACAAAACAGTTGATGAAGCAATGAATATTTATAACGGGCAATAAATTTTGTTTTAATTTTTGGAATATTTTTTAATTTGGTTATTATTCAGTTTCATTAACATATATCTCGCAGACATTTTCCGGGAAATAAAGAGAATGCCAATTGTTATCCGGTAAATCGCAACTTCCAGGTTTAATATCAAATACAAATCGTGAAGCAAGAGTTATATTTTCATACATTAGATTCCCTGCCAAGCATAATTGTTCAGCGCAACCTTCAATAGAATTCTCTCCAAATCTTTCGCATGGCACAAAATGGAAACAATAAAGTCTATCTTCGCATACTTCCCATTGCGCTTTTCTGCCTATTTGTATTAGTTCATTATCTTCTCCATTCCCATCCCAGTCAGCTCCAGCAACCGGTATATCTTTTCCAAAATAATCAGTGCAATATTTGAGACTTGAATTATCTGCACAGTATCCTTCGCATTTATATATGAATTCTCTCACTTCCAATTCATCTTTAACACCAATACCAACATCTGGTTTAAAAATTACTGAGAGATATCCAGGAATAAAAAAATAGATTGAAAGAAGAATTATTACAGCCACAGCCACATTTCTTTTAGTGTTACTTACAATAAGACAACTCAAAAGGTAAGCAATGATGGGATTACAAAACCCAAAAAATTTGATTGATCCATAAGGAATTGCCCAAAAAAGGATTAAAAATATTAAAAAAAAGATTATTTTATTAATTGTGGGTTTTAAAAATTCTTTAATTATTTTTGTCTTATTTGGTTTCTCATAAATATATACGAGTATGCAGGAAAAAATATAAGGCCAGATTATTAACGAAGACAGACTCAAGATTCTAAAAATCTCTGGAAAATTACCATAATCAAAGCAAGTAATGAAAATAATTGCCGGAGCTTCTATTAACATAGCAAGCATTACAACTAGATTAGTTATTTCATGTGGAATAAAATAATATAAAGTGTATTGAAAATATCAGATTATAAGAAAAGTTACTGGAATTGATAATAGGGCTATAAAAATTAATATTTTAGTTCTGATGGGTCTAAAAAATTCTTTAATAGATTTTAAGTCCATAAGTATAATTTATTAATCATTATTCTTTCACCTTAAAAGGAATTTCATCATTCCTGTAAATTTCATTGTCTTGTTTATCTCTAATTAATTTCACAGCAGACCTTCCACCCTCATTAGGGTGTGTCCGGTCCCAATAAACTATATGAAAACCTGATTCTTCACCTTCTTTAAGATAAGATTTATCACTATTTTCAAGATAAAAAAATTCGCCATTTGGAACAAATTTTAAAACAGAGGTTTCTGGCTCTCTATCCGTTTGATGCACTTTTATTATTTCACCCACATATTTTCCCAACTCATCCAAAGGATATTTTGAATTTATTTGCTCTTCTTCTAAAACAGAATCTCCATTAGATCCAAAAAGATTATATACTAACTTTAACGGATTTAGCGATTTTAATGCCATTTCCATAGGTTTATTATAACCAATAAACAATATATTCTTATTTTTTCTGCTTATTTCGCCTCAAATAGAACAATAAAGCCAGTAAAGGAATTTCCATTAAACCTAAAGTGAAGAAATTGAGTTTAAAGAAAGACAACATTACAGAAAATACATTCACCTCTTCCTTGATACTTATTACTATTTATTGCGTTTAAATTTCTTAAAATTCTCGCTAAAAAGAATAATTAATCCTGACAGAATTACTGCTGAAATTATAATATAAAACAGGAAAACAACATTTTCCAATAAAGTGTAATTCCATATTAAAACTGAACCTAAGAATAAGATTATCAACCCAGAAATAAGTTTTAGCCTTTTTATCCAAGTCTTTCCAAATTTTCTTTTCCCTAAAGTTACAGCAAAAATTGAAACTATTATTGCCATGGGAATAATATATACAATATTATAGAAAACTAAATAGAGATAATATTGCATATAAGGCAAAGAATTTGAAGTTAAAATTTTTGTATAAGCTAAAGGGATTCCGAAAGTGCACGCAATTGCAACAAGACTTACGGTACTTGCTATTATAATTGTTCCCAGAATTAAAACGGGAATGGATTTTGCTAAACTTAATTTTTTTACCCTTTCAGTGAGTTTTGATCTTTTACCTTTGGAAAGAGAAAAAGAAATCCCTCTTTGAAAGAAAAAATAATCTTTTATATTTAATAGACCTGCAATAATGCACATAATACCTGCAATTATCGTTAGAATAGCAATCTCTTTTCCAAGCACGAAAATATTAAGCAGAACTGCCATGAACAAAAAATAATACAAAGCGAAAAAGAATATAAAAATACCGCCCACTATGAAAATCTTTTTTCTTGATCCTGCCAAACCCAGTAAAGCCGCTAAAAGAAAAAACAAAACAAAAAATCCGCAAGGATTTGTAACTCCGTCAACTAGAGCCAAAAATACAGTAAGAACCGGCAAAGAAACTTCACTAGTTTTTATTTTTCCAATAAAAGGAAATTCAATAGACTCATCCTTTTTAATTTCTTCCTCTCCATTTTCTTTTTCTCCTGATTCTATTGGTTCACTTTCATCCAATTCAATTTCTATTGCATTTTCAAACTCAACATAAGGCAGATATTCAGAGTCTGTAAAAACGCTGGCTGAAAAATCGGCTCTTTGGGGCTCTGCAATCTTAAATTTTTTGCCTCTAAGAATCTTTGAAATATTTTCTGTAAAAAGCAATTCTTTTGCTAAAGAATTATTAATGGATTTATTTCCTATTGCAACTTCAGGTATCTTTTCCCCATTCCACTGAAAAACCCAATTATCTTCCTGTTTAATCAAAATTCTTCCATTAACCCAAATTTTGGGTTTTGCTTTAAGTTCTCTTAAATTAAGTTCTTCAAAGGATATTGATTTATCAAATAAAAGACAAGGATTGGATTCTTTTGTTTTAATATCTTCTTCTGCAGTTGGAACCTCAAGCCTGCCTAATTTAATATTATTTTTACCAATAATAAATTGGGGAACCGCAGCCTGAATTTTATATTTTTGAGTATATTCTCCAAAAAATTGGGAATTTGGATCCTGCCAATCACCTCCATGCCACATGTATTCGATTACGACCAAATTAGGATATTTTTCCATCCAAGTACTTAAAACAACAGGGTCTACAGCGGCGCAATTTGGACACCCAATATAAGTAAAATAAACAGCGCATATATTTTTATCTTCCTGAGCGGAAACTGCAGGCAATATTGCACTTATCACCAATAAAAACAAAATGAATAACTCTTTTCTCATATACCTTTTACGCTGAAACCATATATATACTTAAGTTTCAAAATATGAAACCTTATGAAACAAGAGAAAAAATTAATATTTGGAATTCTAATTCTTTCGGTTTTTGTGTTTATCGTGGCCGCAAGTTCCTTGTACGTACAAACAGAAATATCAAATGGGAATGTATGCGGGTGCGCGGTTCCAATACCAATATTTATTCCATTCCTCGCTTCAATCGGTTTATTTATAGGCACTTTATTATATTATTTATTTTTCCCAAAACATGAAAATAAACTGGATAAAAAAATGATTCTTGATTTTTTTGAGAAAGAAGAAAAAGAGATTGTGAGTAAACTTATTGAAAACAAAGGTTCCTGCCTGCAGTCAAAATTAACAAGAGAAACAAATCTATCCAAAGTTCAGGTTTTCAGGATACTCGAAAATCTGGTGAAAAGAAACATTGTGAGTAAAGAATCCTATGGGAAAACCAATACAGTGAAATTGAATGATTGGATTATTAAATTATTTGATTTGTAAATTATTCAGCAAATCCATTAAACGCAGTTTTAACCTCTTCATAAACAGTCTCCCAATCTTTGCATGGAATTGCATTTAGTTTAGTATTAATAGAATCCTTACCATACAGAAAAATAATGCCTTTATAATCCTGAGGAAGAAAACTCAACAAATTTGGGTTGTCATCAACAATCCCTTTTACCTGTTGCTCTAAATTTTCCAGAATTTTTGCTTTCCATTCAATCCCATTTTCATGCGGAATTCTATCTGGTCTGCATATGACCGGGAGATTTGGAAAATTATTGTTTTTTAACCAGACTTTGGTTCCTTTGATTACACTTTCAGGTCTGGTGGTTATATAAACGACAAGAGGGACAATATTGGAAATTTTATCTATGAAAATTTTAGAATCGGGGATTGAAGGTAATTTCATTTGAAGTTCATTTGAAGTTATATTGTTTTTTCTCCATGCTTTGGCTTCTTTCGATTGCCAATAAGGAACATTCTGGGCACGATTATACTTTGATATAATTTCCTCAACAGACAGATTTTCTGGGTTGCCGAATAGTTTCTGCATTTGTCCTGCCCAGTGACCAAAAGTCGAAGAAAGGGTATCATCTATATCTAAAGCCAATCCTTCATTATTTAATTCTGGCAGATTATTTATTTCAACATCCATATTTTATTGTCAATAATATCTTTAATGTTCAAGCAAATTAGATTATTAGATTCTATATAACTCCAAGTCTTCTCTTTTAATCTTTTTGACAGTTATTTTCTTTTCCAGTTTTTTCCCGTAATTCACAACAACATCTTTTTCATTTGAGTAAGATAAAGTTAATTCTGCTGCCAGTTTTATCGCTTCCTTTATTTTCTTTCCGTGCAGCAAAGTTGTGGGTCCTATCCCTTCAACCTCAAAGATAAAATCTCCTTTATCTTTCAGTTCTGTTAGTTTAAAATTTTCTTTTTCATTCCTGCCAACAATAATCTTGTTTTCTGAAATTCTGAAATGTCTTCCAAATTTTAACAACTTCAAATCCAAATCTGAAATTATTTTTTTGTGTTTAAACAAATCAGTTAATTTCTTCGCAAATACCTGGTCTGCGAGGAGACATCCTCCCGCAGGAGTGAGATAGTTAAGTTTGTATTTTTTTGCAAACTCAAGCTGTCTCTTCCTCCCCCTTCCGCTTATGCCTAAAAATTTCTCCCTATTTACAATTCCTTTTTTCTCATAAATTGTTTCAGGAAGAAGTTTTGCTGATAAGGGTCTCAGGATTTTATTTTTTAATTTTGCTTCTTTTTCTATTAACTGCAGGTCTCTAGATTTCTGGGAAAAAGGTCTCTGCCCCATGACTTCGCCAGTAACAATTATTTCTCCCTTTGCGATTTTTTTGATTTCATTTAGCATATGCAGGTGGCAGTCAAGGCAGGGATTTATTGCAGAACCATAACCGTGCGAAGGATTTTTTATCATCTTCAGATATTTTCTGTCAAGTTTTTTTACAATTAATTTAAATCCCTGTTCCTTTGCGGTTTCCCTGCAAAATTTTTCATTCTCAAAAAAAGGTGAAATGAAATGAACCGCAACAATTTTTATATTTTGCTCCTGCAATAATTTAATTGCAATCACTGAATCAAGACCCCCAGAATATAAAACATAAGCTATCATATTACCAGTCCTTAAATTTCCTGCTTATCCGATCCTCAGGTCTACAATCAATTATTTTGCCCTCAACAACAAGTTTCTCAGGAAGAAATTTAAATTTGCAGATTTTCTTCTGGACTTTTTTTGCGCCTAAGGAATTTTCAACTTCAATCATGTTTTTTGTCTCATCAACAATCTTTCCTTTTATCCCAATTAAATCCTTATTTGAACTGTCAATAATCTCAACATTTTTCCCGATAAATTCTCCTCTGAGAAAATCCATAATTTTGTCCTTGTCCATAATACTGAAATATTGTATTTTTAACAAAAAGATAAAATGCGGGAGAAGGGATTCGATTAAGGCACGGTCTAAATTTATGTTTAAAGGACACGCGTACCCTTGTAACGACTAACGTACAGGATTTCTTGAAATCATCGAACATAGTTCTCCTAACTTAATTGCTTAAGTCCTGCTCCTTTGGCCAGACTCGGACACTCCCGCATTTAAATATGTTTTTAAAATTAATTACTTAAATCTGCTAAAATCAAAGCATTCCTGAGACTTTGCAGTCCCAATAACCCAACAATTCTGGAATAAATACTATAAACTTTTTACCTGTTTTTCAATCTCCTGATACCAGTTATGGATGATGTTCCTCATATTTTTCTTAATCTCTTCCTTATCAATCACCATATACAAATATAAATAACCTCCTTTTGCCAAGTTCCTTTTCCATTTTCTAACAAGTTTTTTTGTTAAAAGATTCTTAAGAGCTTTTTGCACGGTAGTTCGTTCCAAAGTCATTAATTCAGATATCTGAATTACAGAACATTTCCTGTTTTTCTTCAACAAAAACATTAAAATATTATATTCAGTTTTATTCAAATTAAAAGAACATCTTATAAATTCTTCCTGTTTTATCTTCTTGCATGCA
>QMZS01000024.1 GCA_003663295.1 Candidatus Aenigmatarchaeota archaeon
AAGATTCATGATTATATTGGCGGGCAGGTCTTTTATATTAAAAGGGTATAAAAAATGGAAGCAGTTCGCAAGTTTTAAATTTTCATGCTTTATCTCACCCATGAAATCCCAAAGAAACTCTTTTTTTGGAAGAACAACATCCGCATCCAGAAATAAAAGATATTTCCCATGCGATTTTTTTGCGCCTTCATTTCTGCCATTGCCTGGTCCATGTTGCCCAATGTTTAGTATTTTTAGGTTGTATTTTTTTGCAATTTTCACCGTATTGTCTTTAGACGCAGAATCCGCAATAATCACTTCATAATCGTTATAGGTTTGTTTTTTAAGTGAATCAAGCAATTTTGGAAGATACCTTTCTTCATTAAGTGTTGGAATCACAATCGAAAGTTCAACCATAATATTATTAAATTTTATGTTATTTTACAAATAAAGGTCTATTAGGGTGTCTATTGTTAATATCATAAAACTTTCTGATTTAATTATGGGTCTTGATGAAACTTTGGCGAAGAGGGGATTTTTATTCAGAAGTTCTGAGATTTACGGAGGGGTCTCAGGTTTCTATGATTACGGTCATCTCGGAACTTTGATGAAAAGGAAATTTGAGAATTTATGGAGATATTATTTTTTAGGTTTAGGGGAGAATTTTTATGAGATTGAGACAACAGACATAATGCCGGAAAATGTTTTTGTTGCTTCTGGGCACCTAGAGAATTTTGTTGATTCCCTCACAGGATGCAAAAAATGCAAATCCGATTTCAGGGCAGACCATCTGGTTGAAGATAAAACCGGCGAGACTGCGGAGCATTTTGACAATAAACAACTTACAGAAAAAATAAAAGAGCTGGGAATAACCTGTCCTAATTGCGGTGGAGAACTTGATGAAGTTGATTTTCTTAATCTTATGTTTCCTTTGAAAATAGGTTCAAAAGACAAGGGAGCTCTCAGACCAGAAACCGCGCAGGGTTGTTATGTTGCGTTCAAAAGAATGTTTTCCGCAACAAGGGAGAAACTGCCTTTAGGTCTTGCAATAATTGGCAAGGCATTCAGGAATGAAATTTCGCCAAGACAGGGAACTTTTAGATTGAGGGAGTTTACCCAATCAGAACTTCAGATTTTCTTTGATTCAGACAAGATAAATGAATGCGAAAATTTTGATGAGGTAAAGGATTACAAATTGAGACTTAATTTTACTGGTAAAAAAGATATAGATGAAATAAGTTGCGGCGATTTGTTGGATAAACTTCCAAAAATGTATTTGTACTATCTCGCAAAAGTCCAGCAGTTTTATTTGGATGTTCTTTGCGTCCCTTCAGAGAAATTCAGATTAAAAGAACTGAATGAAAAAGAAAAAGCGTTTTACAATAAATATCATTTTGATGTTGAGGTTTTTTCAGAAAAGTTTAATAGTTTCAAGGAGATGGGCGGGGTTCATTACAGGACAGACCATGATTTGTCAGGTCACGAAAAAGTTTCCGGTGAGAATCTTCATGTTACAATCGAAGGAAAGAAATTTATCCCTCACGTTCTTGAATTATCTTTCGGTGTTGACAGGAATGTTTATTCATTGCTTGAAATTTCTTACAAAGATAATGTTTTAAATTTGGATCCAAAAGTTTCTCCTTTCACTTTAGGAATTTTCCCTCTTGTTAAAAAAGATGGTCTTGGGGAAAAAGGTTTTGAATTGTACAAAAACCTGAAAAAGGACTTTGACTGCTTTTTCGATAATTCTGGGAGTGTTGGGAAAAGATATGCGAGGGCAGATGAAGCTGGAATTCCTTATGGAATCACTTTGGATTATGATTCAATGAAGGACGAGACAGTTACAATAAGGGACAGAGATTCCACAGAGCAGGTCAGAGTTAAAATAGAGGATTTGGCGTTAATTATAGGAAAACTCATGAATGAAGAGCTTAAATTTAGGGAAATTGGTGAATTGGTCAAAACAAGAAAGAAAGAGGAAGGTTATAGGACAAATTGACTATTTTTATAATTAATAAGATAATTATGGCAAAAGATAAGAGGAGAATGCCCCAGTCAACAGCGGGATTAATTAATTATTCTGAAGAGGTTGAGGACGGAATTAACCTGAAACCTGAGATTGTTTTGGGAATAGGCTTTGGAATCTGCATTCTTGTGCTTGTTTTGAGGTTTGTGGTTTAGACATTTAAAAGTCTGTTAATTTTAATTCTCTCTTCTTCAACAGTACCAATCGCTCTTAATTTATCCTCAATAAATATTGCAACTCTTTCCCCCTGAACAAAATCATTTTTATCTTCTATCTGAATTGGAACTCCATTCTCAACTTTACTTCCTTCTTCTTTGGAAACAGAAATCGTTTTTATTTTTAGTCTTTCAATTATTTTTTCGTTTGGAATAATGTATTTTTCTTTTCCTTCTTTCAGGTCATCGTAGCTAACAACTTCTTCTTCCCTAAATACGCTGACTCCGATTCTTCTTAAATGTTTCATGTGAGCCCCGCACCCAAGTTCTTCCCCCATATCGTGGAAGAGTTTTCTTATGTAAGTGCCGTGTTCGCAGTCAATCAAAAGAGTAATATCATTTCCTTCAACTTTTTGAATCTCAAACCTGTGGATTTTTCTTTTTCTCTCAACTCTTTTTACTCTTGATTTTACGGGAGGTAATTGGGTGATTACTCCGGTGTATTTTTTTACGCATTCTTCCAGTTTTTTAAGGGGAACTTCATTGTGGAGATGCATAACCCCAACATAAATTTTGTCAAGTTTCTCAAAGAGAGGCGCAAGTTTTCTTGTCTCCCCGAGAAGAATTAATAAAACTCCTGTAACTTTGGGGTCTAAGGTTCCTGTATGTCCGGCTTTCTTAATCCCAAAAATTCTCCCAACCCCTTCAACGCAATCAAAGCTAGTAGGTCCCGAAGGTTTGTCCAAAATAATAAGTCCTGAAGTCATATTTAGTTTTTCACACCAAGAATTTTGCTAAATTCTATTTTCAGTTCTTTTTTTGTGTTTTCTATATCTTTTTCAATTTCTTTTATATTCTTTTTTATCTTTTTTTCTATCCTTTTTTCAATTTCCATCAATCTTTTAGTATTTGTTCCTGATCTTTTAAGGTAATCTATTTTGTGGATTATTCCAAGTTCGTGTAAAGGGATATTTATTTTAGTCAATAATGAACATTGATAATTATTAAAATAAATCTGATTTTTAAGATGAAATACACTTAGTTCATGGATTAATTTACTCATTTTAATTAATTTTTCATATTGTTCTTGGCGTTCTAATTCGAATGGAAGTTTATAATCACCAAGGCAAATTTCAATTTCAACTATTTTTGAATAGAGTTCTGCAATGATTTTCGCCCTTTTTTCGTGTAATTTAGAATATATTATTTTGTCTCGATTCAGATTCTTGTTTAGTAAATAAGTTGTAATTGTAGCAACTCCTGAAGAAATGAGTATTATAGTAATATGTTCAATCATATTTCTATTAAGGAGTTTTTCGAATAATCTCGTAGTAAGTCACATCCCCTTCATCATCAACAACAGCCCAAAGCATCTTTGCCCTGATATTGTGAGCTAGTCTTACCGCTCTGGATAATTCCGGGAAAGAACATGCATAATTTTCAGGGATTGCATGAACAATCCATTTTGTGTGTTCTCTCACTGATTTTGGACCTCTCTTTAATTTCACTCCTCTTGCGTAAACTCTGAAGTGAGTGCCAAACTTAAACCCGGTTCTTACAAGAAGACCCCGACCTCTGAGTTCTTCATATACAGTGAATTTCCAGATAAATTCTTTATCCTGCCGGCAGGCATATTCGTAGAATTCTTCAACATTTAATTCTTTTTCATCTTCATAGATTTTCAGTTTATTTCTTTTTGCAAGCACAAGAGCTTCTTCAAGGGAGAGTTCATTTTTATCATCTTTGATTTTTCCGAAACACCCATAATCGTAAATTTCTTCTCCATCGGTTTTGTCAAATAGGTAAACTTTGTTTTCAAGAAGAGTTCCTTTATAGGTTTTCTTTGGTTCTCTTTTAAATTTATTATTCCCGGATTCTTCTGAAGGAGTTTCCTGATTTTCATGGAAAATTTCCTCGCAACTCAAAGGTTTAATTTCTTCAATTTCTTCTGTTTTTTTGGATTTCTTTTTTGCTTTATCGGTTTTGGGTTCATTTGTTTTCTTTGACATTTTTTTTTCTTTGGAAACTTTTTTAGTTTTGGCTGAGGATTCTTTTTTGGCTTTGACCGCAGTTTTTTTGGTTGCTTTCTTTTTTGTTTCTCTAATCTCAGTACTATCATTAAGGAATTCTTTTTCTTCAATTACTTTAGTCTTCTTTTTTTTAACTGTCTTTTTCACTTCCGCCTTTTTTTTCATAAGCCCACACCTTTAAGAGTGTTGTTTATTTTACACTCTTTGCAAAAATCCATCTCCTCAAAATCAATATCCTTTGCAGAACTAATTTTGTGCATTAAACATCTTGGGTGCTGGCAGTCTTCAAGTCCTTTTATCCGTCCTGTGGAATAAATCACTTCTTTTACCAGACGCTCAATCAATAAATTAAAATTTGGTTTTTCCTGATAATATTCCGGTTTAATTCTGTAGGTTGAAATTAAAGCAGGTCCATCATATTCCACTGTTGAAAAAGTATAACTTAAGTTGTCTGTATATAAATCCGCATCTGTAATTGCAATAATGGTCCCTTTCAGATTCCGGAGTGTGTCTGTAATTACATCAGCGTTATATTGTTTTCGGTACACATTTAGCGAGGTTTTTGGAAGTTCGGTTTTAGCGTAAACTCTCACAAGAAAATTCCTTTCTTTTAGTTTTAGTTTTAGCGCTTCAATTATTTCTTCATTAATATTCCCCATAGGGACAATATCCAGTTCTATCCTCATAAATTTATAGAATATTTAAATAATTAGGTGCTTTTAGGTATATTTTTTGAAAAAGTGCAGGAGGACGGAATTTCGCTGATATGTAATTTTAGTTTCTTTTGCTTAAGTTGTTTCTTTTTTAAAGACATTCGTCCTTTGGACGATACATCGTTGCTTCGCAACGAATGAAACCTTATTCGAACCGTCGAACTCACTAAGAGACTGGATATCTCGAGAACCTTAATGTTTTTTGGGGTTGAGACCTTTTTTAAAGGGTTCACTTGAGTCCAGCGCCTTTTTCTGTAACAAAGTCGAACTGACTTTTATCTGACCAGACTTGGCTACTCCTGCATAATATTGTTACTATTTTTTATTTGCCTTTAATTTGATATCCAATAAATCCAGTCATATTTAGTATTTAAAAAAAAGAAGTAAAAATTAAAAAATTGAATTACAGGTCGTAACTTCTCAATGTTTTTCTTCCGTTGGCTTTTGATCGATTTACTGCTTTTGTGATTGCTTCTTCGACCATTTTTGAAAGACCTTCTGAGAAATCGCTTCCTACGTTTACATCAGACTGTTTTGCGAATTCTTTTACTTTTGATTGAACTACTAACATTTCACTCATAATAATACCTGTATTGGTATATATAGGCATTTTACGTGGGTTTTTTGGAAATTTTGCGATTCTACGGCAAATTTGGGGGATACGGGCGATTTTAGATGTTTAGCTAGTTTGCTTTAAAATTCGGAATAGAGGCTTTTTAGCCAATCTCCTAAAGAAACAAGATTATAATTATTACGGAAATTAAACTAATATTATGGAGAATTCTGTTAAGAAGGATATGCAGACACCAGCCCGTATTTGTGTCAGAACCTGCATGAAAGTAAAACCTGGTGAGAAAGCATTAATTGTAAATGAAAACAATGACTGCATAGTTGATGCTTTTAAAGAAGCCTGCGAGGAAGCCGGAGCCACAGTGAAAATTAAAAATGTGAAACTTGAAAGGGATAGGGAAGAACCCCCGGAAGATATAGCAAATGAACTAATGAACTCCAATGTTGTGCTTTTGATAACTCAACATTCTTTGACTCATACAACCGCAGTTATGAATGCGCGAAAAAGTGGAGTGAGGATTGCTTCGCTTCCTGGAATTACAGAAGAAATGTTTTGCAGAGCCGTGCCTGTTGATTATGTTAAGATGCAGGAACTTGGAGAGAAAGTAAAAAGAATACTTGAAAAAAATGAGTTTGTAAGAATAAAGACAGATAAGGGAACTGATGTTGAAGTGGGAATAAAAGGGAGAAATTTTATAGTGGACTCAGGTCTTATTGATGGATTTGGTTTGATAAATCTCCCAGATGGCGAGGTTGAGGTTGCTCCTCTGGAGACTAAAACAAATGGGAAAATTGTTGTGGATGGTTGCGGTTCTCCGGTTTGCGAAACAAAATTTGGAAAAGTAGGAAGAATAAAGCAGGATATAATCTTGTCAATAGAAAATGGCCGGGTTGTAAACATTGAAGGCGGGGAACAGGCAGAAATCCTTAAAAATACCCTGCAAGATATGAATGACCCAAGAGCTTACACAATCGCAGAGTTTGCGGTGGGAATAAATCCAAAAGCAGAGATAACAGATAAAATCCTTGAATCAGAGAAAGTTTTGGGCACAGTGCATTTTGCTCTCGGAGAAAACCGGAGCCTGGGCGGGGTGAATGAAAGCAAGATACACTGGGATTTTGTCCTGAAAGACCCGAAAATATATTCAAAAGAAAGGAAATTAATTCTTGATTGCTCTAAATTATAATTCACTATTTAATATTATAAAAATCATGTAAAATCTAAAGGAAGGCTCTATAGAAATCCTATGATTTAGCCAAAGGCTAAATCGGGCAGCAATCAAGGGAACAAAGGTTTCAATAATCTTCAACGCAACCGATGCAAATTTAAACTCAACCTGGATAATCATAACCCTCCCAAACACAACAAATATTACAGTAATTCAATCCTTAAATTATACCACAACCCAAACAGGAAAACACAATGTAACTTTCCACGCAAATGACCTCGCAGAAAACGCAGCAATAAAAACAACATATCACCTCTCAAGAAAAGGAATCAATTTCAAATCAGACATAAAAAATACAATGAGTCTTATTTAAATTCATCACTAAATTCCTATTACGAAAATAATATAATCTCCTCAAGCACAACCAATGGAAATCTCTCAATAGTTCTTCCAGACGCAATTCTCGACCTGGAATTCTCAGCATTTAATAACACAATAAAAGTAAAACTCCGAAACATAGACCTTTCTGAAAACAACAACAAAGCAATTAATTTGGATAAGTTCATTTCAGGACAACAAACCTACGCAATAAACACAACCTACAATTTCACAAATTCAACAATATATTTCTATTACGCAGAAACCGGGGCATAACAAATGAAGATTATATAAATTTATACAAATGCAAAAACTGGAGCATAATAAACCGAACCTGCGAAGACAATACTTGGGCAATCCAAAACGCAACCCAGAATAAAACAGAGAATTATTTCTTAACAAACCAGATTCGTTTCTCATGATTCCAGATAATCCGGGAACTCTACTGCGGTGACGGAGCTTGCAACAACCGGGAAACCTGCTCAAATTGTTCAACAGACTGCGGAACCTGCCCCGATGACAACGACGATGAGGGGGGTTCGGGAAGCGGAGGAATGGGTCTTTCAACATCAGATAAAATAATAATAACAAACAAAGACCAAATCACAAAAATAGAAATCAATTTAAACCAGAAAGTTTATTCCCCATATTTAAAAGTTGAACAATTCTCAACAAGCTCAATAATAACCAACGCAACAATTGAGTTCAGTGTAAACAATTCGTGGATAATAAATAATAATATCTTAATAATCTCAATGTTAAGATACAACAACAACTGGATAAAACTAAAAACTGAGGTAATCAATCAAACAGCAACCCAAATTTTATACAAAGCATACACAAACGGATTCTCATACTTCGCGATAGCAGGAGAAACCGAACTCTTAATCTGCAATAATGGAGAAACCAGCTGTTCAGGAGATCTCATTGAACTCTGCGAAAACAACAACCGGAGAATCAAAGAAACATGCGAACACAGGTTGTACCAAACAACAATAACCTGCAATTTAGAACCGGTGATTGACCAAATTTGCAATAATGGAGAAACTAAGAATTTCATGATTAGGTTCCTATATATAAATATAGTGAAATCAAATAACTAAATTCCAATTAACATAGCCTTTTTCTCAATACGCCTGAATGCAAAATAAGCAATAGAAATTGATATTATTGAAAAAATTGCAAGATAAATTAACTGGGGCATAATTTGAGTTAAAGTTGCGCCTTCCATCCCAATCATCCTCAAAGTACTTATTGCTTGAGTGGTTGGAAGAACTTCGCAGAAAGCCCTGAGGGATTCAGGAAATACTTCAAGAGGATAAAAAACACCTGACAACAACATTAAAACCTCTGATAATATAAACGAAATCTCAGAGATTCCTTCTCTCCACGCCCCGAGAACAGCCAGGGTCATACCCACACCAGAAAAAGACAGAAAAGTAAGAAAAAACACCATTCCCGCGAGAATCAGACTTCCCTTGAAAGTAAACTCATAGGAAAAAATAATTAACATTAAAATCAAAAGACTTATTAACAATACCTCAATCATAGAAGCCACAGCCTTTGCAAACAAAAATGCAAATCTTGAAGCCGGGGACAGGAAAAAATAAGTTGAACTTCTGTGATATTTTTCCCTCACAAAAGCGCTTGAAAGAGGTCCGAGACAAATTCCAATAGCGGGCCATAACAGGCTCCCGGTTACAAGAAAAATTATATAATTGTCTTTGTTCAATCCACCTATCTCAACAGAACTGGATGAAAAAACTGCGCCCCATACAAGAAGGAAAGATAAAAGAAAAGCAAGTGTTCCAAATATATCCCAGATTATTCTTTCCTTCCACCGATAATATTTTCTTATTTCAGCAATTGTCAAAACCACAAAATCAGAAACAAATCTCATTTTCCCACGAGATGAACAAAAACATCCTCTAAAGTTGGAGAGACTTTTTGGATATTCTGTATTTTATTTTCTCTCTGGATCTCTTTCATAAGATGGTTGACCTGAGTTTTCTCTTTTAAAATAATTCTAAGCGACTGCGTATCTTCTAGCAAATTTACACTTTCTACATATTTAAGTTTATCTAAGTTTTCAATCAATTTTGAAGAAACTTTGTCAAATTCTACTTCAAATATTTCCTCTTTTTTTAATTCTTTCTTCAGGCTTTCTGGTGTTCCGGTTTTTATGATTCTACCTTTATTAATTATAGCAACCCTGTCGCAGAGAAAATCAGCTTCTTCCATATTATGGGTTGTAAGAATTATGCTTGATTTTTTCTTTCTCTTTTTTATCATTTCCCTCACTTTTATTGCAACAACAGGGTCAAGACCTATTGTTGGTTCATCAAGAAAAAGAATTTCAGGGTCATTCAAAAACGATTTTGCGAGGCAGAATCTCATAACCTCTCCGGTAGAATATAAATCCGAGTAAAGATTTTCTTTTCCTCTTAATCCAAAAAAATCTATTAGTTCCTCAGCCTTCTCTTTTTTAACCCCATAAATTTTTGCATAGGTAAGAAGATTCTGTTTTCCGGTTAGTTCCCACCACATATTTGCCCTCGCAAAAACCCCGTTAATTCTTCCCGCAATTTTCTTTTTGTTTTCGGGCATTTTTTCGCCGAGAACAAATATTTCACCTTCGTCAGTTTCCATCAATCCGCTTATCATTTTCATAAGTGAGGTTTTCCCCGCTCCGTTTGAGCCAAGCAAACCAAAAATTTCTCCTTTTTTAATTTCAAAATCCACATTATCAAGAACTTTTTTCTTTTTTGGAGCCACAATATTTTTTATTCTTTTGAGTCCTTTTGGTTTATATTCCTTGTCAGGATAATATTTGACTATATTTTTAACAACAATTTCGTTCATTATTAAATATAAAAGAAAAACTCAATTATCTATATTTTTCAGTTTCCCATTCCTTTGCTTTTCCTTTCTCAAGAGCGGCTTTGCTCAGGAATCCATGCTTGCCTTCAGGTGTGGTTATTAGACCTTTAATTGGGTCAAAAGCGTGTTCCATTATCTCCGCATCTTGCATCCTCAAATTCTTTTCTTCAATCCCATAAAATGCGGGTGGTAAATCTGCAACTGAAACATCCATTTTTAAATATTCAATAATCTTCCTGAGAGCTAAAGTTGACTGATCAACTGGATCTCCTCCAACTCCTCCGCCCCTCTCAAAAATAATATATTTGTTTTCAGTTTCATCAAAACCTTTTTTTCTCAGGGCGAGCATCCAGGTATACAACCATTCCTGTTGTTCTGAACCAAGAGGAATTGGAACATGGGCGGGTTCGACCGGAGTTGGCCACCCAACATGAAGAACCCCAATATATTTTCCCCCATCAGAATCCATTTCATCTATGCAATTTTCTAAAGGGTTTATACCAGCCCCAAGAATGTGTTCAAAATCAATTGCCGCTCTGCAGTGTTTTGTCCCCGCATTCTTGCACAGGACAACAAAATGTTTCGGGTTAGTCAACCTATATTCTTCTTCCATTCCAGCCCCAACCATCGCAGTCTCAATCACAAAATCAAGGTTGTATTTCTCAAGAATTGGTTTTGGGTTTTCAAGTTTTACTGGATTAAGATGACCCCAAATATATTTTAATGAAACTGCAGGAACCCATATTTTTGAATTATATTTAACTTCTTCGAAAGTTTTGTCTCCAACCACGCCGCACCATAAAGGGTCTTTTTTATCAGACA
>QMZS01000025.1 GCA_003663295.1 Candidatus Aenigmatarchaeota archaeon
CAACTTTAATTGGCAGGGATTATTCTTTTCAATATAATTACCTGAAAAAAGGAATTGATTTATTTAAGAGTTGGGGAATATATCCAAAAAGTTTTGTTCCGGCTGCGGGACAGGCAGATGACACAACAATTCAGGTTGTAAAGGACTTAGATTTTCACACAATTTATGATGGGATTTATATAAATTTAACTTCAAATATTAATCCTTTGGTTTTAGTAAATCAATTGCATTTATGTGAATCTAATGGAATGGGGCCTGATTGCAGGTTTAAATCTTATAAATTAATTGAACCGGAAATTGAACAAAAAATACAGCAACAGGGTGCGGCATTAGTGATGTACCATATGCAGGATTTTGAAAGCAAAAACCATGGCAGGGATATTAATAAAATAAATGATTTAATTGTTCTTGTAAATAAACTAAAACAGAATGGTTACACTTTAATGACTATTGAACAATATTATCAATACAGATTTAAAGACCAGCATATTTGCGGCAACAAGATAATTGAAATAACTGAAGAATGCGATGATGGTAATTTAATTAATGGGGATGGGTGCGATAATAATTGTGAAACAGAACCTTTGCAGGTTTATCTTGTTCCTTACGTAGGTGATATTGATGGAGATATTAATCCGGATTGGTACTTTTTTTATGAGCAGATCGGGAGATGGCATAATAACAACTCAATTCCCGCAGGATTTAGTTTTTATCCAATGACAATGAATGACAATCAATTTAACAGGATTGTTGCAGAATTGTATTCAAGCGATTATATTGAACTTATAATTAAAGGAGAAGCGGAAGTCAATGGAACTCCAATCGATATTATGAATTATTCTGAAATGCGTAATGTAATTCATGAATGGCGGGGCAATTTTGTTAAAAAAATGAAAGAAATGGGTTATTCCAAGGTAAAAGCGCCGACAAGTTACAACCAGCGACTTGCAGAGTTTACAGAAACAATAAGAAATGCAACTCATGATGAGGGATTTAAAATCTATTTTGACCAGTATATAAGCGGGCATGGGTATATTGAGCCTTTGCCCGACTATGATATCTTGCAATATTCAGTCAGCTTCACGGAAAGCGGAAAAGCAGGACCAGATGAAAACTTCAGCGCGCCGGAAAAAATAATTCAGGAAATTCTTAGTTTCACCAATAACCATATGGTATCTATAAATAATATAAAAGTAGTTCCTTTATTGTGCCATCAGCAAGACTTTAAAATAAATGAAACTTCTTCTGTGGTTGATAAAGAAAAATGGGATATTTATACAAAAGTATTGCTTGCTGTAAAGAATGACCCAAGAATTAAATTAATAAGACCTACGGATATTTATAATGCAAGACATTCAGGAATATTTTGCGGGGATAATATAATTAATGGAGAAGAAGAATGCGATGATGGCAATTTAATTAGCGGAGATGGCTGCAATAGTAAATGCAGGATTGAAGAACTGCCAATATGTCAGTATGCCCTGTTTGCAAAGGCAACAGATGAGTTGCCAGGATATGAATCTAATTATTCAACAGGAATTCCTGATTCAAAAGGAATCTGCAAAACAGAACCCACTCAGCATAAATCCTGGCAAAAAACAAACTGGAATATAACGGCGAATTTAACTCTTACATTTCAAGAACCGATATATCCGGATGATTTGACGGTATTTGGCGACTATGATTTATGCATTAACAGACTCTGGTTATGGAGAAATGATGCGTGGTATCTTGCGCAGAAAGGGGCGATTGATAAGAGTATAGATGCTAATTGCTCTATAAATTATAAATTTAGCATATTGAATTTCAAAACAGATAAGATTAAATTAGAAACCTGCAGCTGGTCATGGTCTGCAATAGATGCAGTAAAACTATGCGGTTCAAAAAAATCATTTCCAAAGATAAATATAATAAATCCTTTGCAGGATCAGATAATTGATAATTCTTCCAGTGGAATAACACTTAAAATTTCCACAGATGTTAAATCAGAATGTGAATACAGTTTTGACAAAGATTTTAATTTTGGGGCGGGCATTAAATTATCAACAACCAAGGGATTAACGCACACATTTTATTTAAATAAACTTTCTTCAACTGAGCAAATAGAAATTTATTATAAATGCAAGGGAGTTGATAATGGAAAAGTAAATCCTTATGGAAAAATGCACAGATTTCAATTCAAAGAATTAGATAAGCCCTTTATTGAGGTGTGCAATTGGCATAATTGTTTTGAGGGGGCGGTATCAATATCTGATGATGATGGTTATCATAATGCATTAGGAAAAGTTAAAGCAGTATGCAGCAAAGAACTGGAAAAGAGAAACTTGAAAGGAACTTATTTCCTTGCTTTTACAGAGACCTATAATTCTTCTGACTGGAATATCTGGAAAAAAGTTTATGAATATGGGCATGAAATCGGAGGTCATACAATATACCACAATTGCAGTTATTCCCAGAACGAAGATTATTTCAGGAAAGATAAACAGGAAAATGTTGAGGATATATTAAGCAATGTTGGGTTGCCAAAAAAAGAACTGGTTTCATTTGCATGGCCCTGTGGGGTTACTTCTCAGCAATACCAGAAATGGCTTTCTGATTATTATTTATTTGCAAGAGGTTACCACATAAATTTAATAGAATCAAAAAACCCTGAAAATTTTTTGAATTATAGAAGCATCAATTCTGTCGGGTATGGGGAAATGCCACTAGACATATATCTGTTGGCTGATGTTGCGGAAAATCATCAGGATTGGATAAATTATGTTTACCATGATTCATGCGATAACCCTGAATTATTTGATTATCTCTTAATCAAAAATTTATGGGTTGAAACAATCGGAACAATATCCAAATATATAACCGAAAGAAATTCAGTTAATATGCAGAATGTTGCAGTTACCCCAACAGGAGTGAAATTTGATTTAACCAGTGATTTGAATACAACAAGGTTTGATAAGGAATTGACCTTAAATATATATACTGGAAACGGAACTGTTGACAGTATCAAGGTAAATGGAATAAATACCAAAATTACTCAGTTCACACGAGGCGGTCAGTTATATATCAAATTTAATGTGCCTTCCTCAAAAATCAATGAAATCGAAGTTGTCGGTCTGAAAGTTGAAATACCTTATTGCGGGGATGGCAAAGTAAACCAAAAAAACGAAGAATGCGATGACGGAAATTTAATTAGCGGAGAGGGTTGCAATAGTAATTGTAAATTAGAATCTTTAAAACAAACAGAAGATTCAGAACAAATCTATGTGCTTTTATATATTGGAAATATTGATGGCACAGCTTCTCCAGAATGGTATCCTTTTTATGACAAACTCACAAGTTATTTTGAAAATAATAAACTCCCCATATTATTTAGTTTCTTTCCTGAAGGTATCCGTGTAGATGGTGAATTTGCGAATATCTTTAAAAGAATGTATTTAGCTGAAAATATAGAATTAAGTCAAAAGGGATTTACAATGAACGAAACGGAAAAACACCTTGATAAATTATCTTTAGAAGAACAGAGACATACAATTAAATATGGGAGATTTTATTTTATCGAAGGAATGAAAAAGATTTTGGGAACAGAAAATATAAAGATACCTGTTACTTACATTGCACCTTATGGAAGATTTACAAATACAACGAGACAGGTTCTTGAAGAACTTGGTTTCAGGACTAATTTTGGTTTGTATTATCCAGATGATTTAAAACCCGTTGAAAGTACGAAAACACTCGACAGTTTTCAGTATGGTGTTAGTTTTACAGTCAGCGGTTCTGCTGGAAGGGAAACCATATTTAAAGAATCCGACCAGATAATTGAAGAGATATTTTCTCTTGACCGATTGGATGTTGAGATGGTTGAGATTAATGGCAGAAAAGTTATCCCTTTATACGCGCATCAGGTGGATTTTGAAGATAAAATTACACATGGAAAAATTGATGAAGTTAAATGGAATGTCTATAAAAAAACTATTTCGAAATTACTTGCAAATTCAAGTGTGGTTTTTGTAACTCCAAATCAGGTATGGAATTTAAGACATCCTGTTTGTGTCCCAACAGGAATATCAGAAAGTTTTTGCAATGGGATTGACGATGATTGCGATGGAATTATAGATGAAGAATGCAAAGGTGAAATTTATGAAGGATTAATATATATACCAAATGACAATTTAAGAGCAACATCCAAATTGGTTTGGAATATATTGGAATCTTCGGTTGATGATTTTTATACCTGGGAATATGGGGTGCTCACAGGCATATTGCTTACGATAATTTTGATTAGCACAATAAATAAACAGAGCAAAAAGAAAACTGAATATACCGAAGAATTGATATAATTAAATTCAATCAAACTGTGTTATGAATAAACTATTTTCCGCAAGTTTCACACTTGCAGGAACAATTATCGGCGCAGGGGTTCTTGGTTTACCTTATGTAATAGGACAATCAGGTTTTTTAATTGGTCTGGGCTGGATGGTTATAATAGGTCTTCTTACTCTTTTGGTCTATCTGATGCTCGGGGAAATAACCCTGAGAACAAAGGAACCCCACCAGCTTCCAGGTCTGGCTGAAAAATATATTGGGAAGAAAATGAAGCACCTTATTGCATTTCTTTCCATATCTTGGATGTATGGTTCCCTGATTGCTTATGTGCAGGGAAGCGGGGAATTAATTAATTCTATTTTTGGGATACATCCTTTTATAGCAAAATTAATATTCTTTGTTCCTTTCTCAATAATTGTTTATTTTGGGGTTAGGGGTGTGGAAGAAACCGAATACTTAATGACTCCGGTAATAATTTTCAGCATTCTTCTTTTATCTATTGCCAGTCTTTTTTATTTTGAGCCATCAAATATTTTAAAAATGGAAATGTCAAATTATCTTGCTCCCGTCGGAATAATAATGTTTGCGCTTGCTGGAATGTCCGCAATCCCGCAGATGAAAGAAATTCTGTGGAAAGAAAAAAAGAAATTAAAGAAAAGTATTTTGATTGGATTCTCAATCCCGTTTTTTACTTACATTGTGTTTACCATGATTTGCATAGGCGCTCTTGGGAGTAATATCTCAGAAGTTGCAACAATCAGTTTAGGAGAACAATATGGGACTTTCTTTCTCGTTTTCGGCAATTTATTTGCATTTGTTGCGATGGCAACCTGTTTTGTTTCCTTAGGGAATTCCTTGATTGAGGTTTATAATCAGGATTATGGGATGAGTAAAAATATTTCTTACCTTGGAGCAATGCTCCCCGCATTAATTGCTTTTTTTGGGGTTTCAAGTTTTACTGAAATATTGTCTCTTACAGGATGTTTGTTTATTGCCCCATTAATGGTCTCGATTGTGTATCTATTTATAAAAACTCGGGAAAAAGGTGAGAGAAAACCAGAATATGAGTTAAAAATCCCTGATTGGACTTTGTGGACAATTACTTTGTTCTTTGTGTTTGCCACAGCTTTGGTTGGGTGGCAGTTTTTGCTGTTTTAAATTGCGGAAAAATTAAATTTCAACCCAATCCTTATAGGCATATTTGCAGGTTATTGGCTCTTTTTTATCTTTGATTGGATGTGGACAACCCGCATATCCCATACTAATTTTTAAGTCATTTAATTTATCTTCAGTTAAATCAGATATATTACTTAAATTTAGAATGGCTGAAGCTAAAGTATATCTCCCGTAAACTGTTCTATTATCTCCAATTACATATATCAATTCAGGCCGACCTCCAAAAGGACAAGCACCTTGATAAAGCTCATCTGTTTTCATATCATAGTTAGGTGATAAAACTTTAAATCTATTTTATTACCTCCACTTTGTATTTAATTATGAGGTGGTTGCAGCACCACCAGGCCATTCTTTTAATTTTGAGCCAACACTCAAAATCAGAACCACAAAAACAAGCCCGGTAATTAACAAAATATCATCAGAGGAAATCATTGAACCTGAGGGCAATGGAATTGACTGGTAAACCGTCATAAACACAAGGAACAAGATACCTATTGCAATTAACATTTCCCAGGTTGCAGCGGATTTATTTTGATTATTTTTTTCAAGAAGCAAGTTTTTGAGCAGTACAAACACAAAAAGAACAATAAACAAAATGCAGAGGTAAGGAAGCCAGGAATATAATAAGGCTACATAAGCTTCGGAAATCAGGGAAAACAAAGCCATGGATATGGCAATCAGACCATTTACCTCTTTCTTGTCAAATATCTTTGAAATCGAAAGAACCCCGAAAACAAGGGCAAATGTGAATATTAAGGGAATTATGTAATAAATATATCCAGAGAGCATCCCTGAGGAGAAGAATACCATAAATTAACTATTTTAATATTAACATTTATGCCCCTGTAGTCTAGCTCGGTTAAACCCTTAAAGAAAAAATTAAAGGGAATCATGGATACCGGCCTCTCGAGCCGGTGACCCGGGTTCAAATGAGGCTTTTCTTTTAAAAAGAAAAACCCTCAAGCCAAAATAAAAATAATTCATATATCCTTGAGGCATTGAAACTCCCGGCAGGGGCAATTTATTAATTCTTCTCAATTCATATACCTTCAAAAACCATAAAATTATGAAAACTAAAATAAATTAAAAAGGTAAACCAAACATGGAAGAAATAAGAAGAATCAAAAAGATTATAGTCCCAATACTTAAACGAAATGATATTGTAAAAGCTGAAATATTCGGTTCTTATGCTAGAGGAGAAGCTAAAAAAAGAAGCGACTTAGATATTTTAATTAAGTTTAAAGGCAGAAAAAGCCTTTTGGACCTTGCTGGAGTGGAGATTGAACTGGAAGAAAAAACTGGAAAAAAAGTGGATGTGGTTAAATATTGCACCATCCATCCCCGTTTAAAAAATCAAATACTTCATGAGGAGATTAGAATAATATGAAAAGAGATGTTAAGATTTTCCTGTTGAATATTAAAGATTGTATTGAAAATTCTGGATGAACTGGAAAAGGACAAAAAAGGAATCTAAATAACACAAATACTTTTATAATTAATTATGGCAAACCCATATTTTATTGTCTCAATAGAAACAGTCCCGATTGAAATTGAGAAATACATAAATTTGGACGAAGATTCAAAAAGGGAATTATTAAACCCAATTGACTCAAAAATAATAGCTATTGGGATACGGTGCCAGAATAAAAATAAAATCTTCTGTGGGGAAAATGAAAAAGAGATTCTAGATAAATTTTGGTTTGAATGGAATCTAATTACAAAAGGAAGTTCTTATAATTTAATAATCGGGTTCAACATTTCGAGTTTTGATATACCTTTTATCGCAACAAGAAGTTTTATTAATGGCAATATTATATCGCCGTTTTCTTTGAAACAAATGATTGATTTAAGAGATAAAATAAATGCTTACAGGTATGGAAAAACCAGAGGGAAACTTAAAGAATACGCTTCTTTGTTAAAACTAAAAACCTCAGAAATCGAAGGAAAGGATATTGCAAAATTGTATTCTGACAAAGACCTTGATAAAATAAAATCCCACCTTTCAGATAATCTTAAAGTTATTGAGGGGTTGTATAAAAGAGCAGTCGAAACAAATATAATTAAAATAAACCGATGGTAAACATTATTGATGTTCCTGTTAATAAAGACAATAAAACCTATATGATAAACTCCGCTCTTAGTAAAAATAATTGATGGTAAATTATGTATTTATTCTTTGATACTGAGACAACGGGTCTCCCAAAAGATTACAAAGCCCCAATCTCAGAACTTGATAACTGGCCAAGACTGGTGCAAATTGCCTGGTTGAAATACACGGATTCAGGAGAGAAGTTGCTGGAGAAAAACTATGTAATTAAACCACAGGGGTTTATTATTCCGGAAAGAGCCTCAAAAATTCATGGGATTACAAATGAAATGGCTATGAATGAAGGAGTTGAATTGAAAAGCGTTTTAATTGAATTCTCGGAAATTCTAAATAAATCAAAAACTCTCGTCGCCCATAATATTAGTTTTGATGAAAAAATTATCGGGGCTGAATTCTTAAGAAATGATATTCAAAGCAATCTTTTGGAAATTCAGAAAATCTGCACCATGAAAGCCTCAATGGATTTTTGCAAAATACCCTGCAGATACCGAAGATATAAATGGCCTAATTTATCAGAGCTTCACAGCATATTATTTAATAAACCTCTCCTGAACGGACACGATGCTATGATTGATACAACTGCCTGCGCTAAATGTTTTTTTGAGTTAAAATCCAGAGGGGTTATCGATTGAGATCTTCAATAAAACTCTATTAATAGAAATCATAAAATTATTATGCCTAATAAAAAATCAGTTAATGTAAAAACCAAAAAATCTTCTGAAAATAAAACTTTCAATAAGAAAACAAAAACCATTCAAAAGAAAAAACTCAATAATATTTCTAAAAAGAAAACAAAAATCACTCAAAAGAAAAAACTCAATAATATTTCTAAAAAGAAAACACTAAAACACAATATAATTCATCTTGAATCCGAAGTCAATTCTCTGGGAAGAAAGTTTGAGAAAACCGCGGACAGGAAATGCGAAAGAACAGAGTGCTGGTTTAATAAAAATCTTGGGTGGGCAGGTCCGTTAATCTCAGGAATATTTGGATGGCTATTTTTTGTTTTTGGGGTCTGGGTGTTAAGATTTATGAATTTCTATATAAAGAATAATATCCTCTCAGGAATACATTTATTTTTTCTTGCAAATTTAGGTTTGTTTTTTCTTATATTTCTTTTCTTCTCGTATACCTCATATTTTTCCAGGAACTGCAAAAAAGCTTATCTGCTTTTTTCCCCCATCCTAAATGCATTGGGTTTTATAATAGGTGTCTGGGTTGTTTTGCGTATAATAGGAATCATTGGAATTTATGAGAATATTTCAACAATTTATACTATTGCTTTTTATATGGAAAAAAACCTATTTTGGATCTTCTGGTTTGTTATCTTATTCGGATATTTCATTCTACTGGTTAATATACTTTCAAAAGAATCTATAAAAAACACAAAAAAGAATATTATGGTAAAGAAAACTTCTAAAACAAAAACATCCAAAAAAGAAATTAAAAGAATTTACAGGTCTGGAGAAGAAAGAATTCTTGGCGGAGTGTGCGGGGGTATTGCAGAACATTTAAATGTTGACCCTGTGTTAATCAGACTTCTCTGGGTGCTTGGAAGTCTTGCCTGGGGGGCGGGAATTTTTCTGTATATAATTGCGTGGGTAATAATTCCAAGAAATCCTGAACACGAGTGGGAGGATTAATTTGTCCAACTTAATTTATAACTCATTCAAATGTTTGTAACAATTGATAGGATAAAATTCTTCGTTTATTTGTTCTTTTTTATAATGTATTTTCTCTGCTAAATAATCCAGAGCGGTTTCTCGGTCCATATCCATCAAATCATTTGCAGAACATATAGGTTCATCCTGTTTGTAAAGACAATATAAAAATTCACCTTTTGGGTTAGTAACTAGCTCACCCATTTTATCAGATCCAACGCATTTTCCGAAACATTCATTTTTGGGATGGATTTCTGTATATTTAGAACATTTATAATGGTAAATATTTGAATCAAATTCAAAATCCGACCAATTTTTTACTGCTCTTTTAGAAGGAATTATTCTATATGGTCGGTCATCCCCAATAGAAAGACCCATGAGATAATTATTAGAGAATGCATACCCCACAATCTCTTTTATTTCTTCTTTAGTAATCTTATGAAGTTTATCATGACTTATAGCAATCCTGTCTTTTGAATCTAATTTTTTTAAACTATCCCATATTTCTGTATCTTTTTCGATTAGAGGCAACCCAGAAGAAATAATTATAACTCCATATTTTTTGTTTTTTAGATAATCTATGATTTCTGCAAAATCTTCATGTATCAATGGCTCGCCGCCACTTAAAATAACATCAGTATTTCTTACATTAATCATATTTTTAGCTCTATTTTCAGGTTTAAATGTATTTAAAATGGATTTTATAGTATCGAAGTCCATATCGATTCTTTTGTTTGAATCAGGTGAAACAGAATCCATGTAGCAATGTTTGCAAGTATCAGGACATGCATTGGTTATATGAAAATGAATTAGGGAATCTCTCGCTCTTTCATATTCACGAATAAAATCATCTTCGCATGTTGCCATAATAATTACTATTATTTAAAAGTAAATATAAAGAGATATTTTGAATCAGAAGGCTCCATAGAAATCCTATGATTTAGCCGAAGGCTAAATCATTTATGGTAAGAAAAATCTCTAGATTTAGGAAATCTATACGGAAAATATTGCATATTCTCTCAGGAAATGTGAATCTCTATTCCTCAAAGTTCTCAAAGAAAACCTATAATCAACATCAATTAATCGTTCTTAACTGCCTTAAAACACAGTTAGATTTAGGTTATGAAAAATTTAC
>QMZS01000026.1 GCA_003663295.1 Candidatus Aenigmatarchaeota archaeon
AAAATATGATTCCAACGGTCTTGCCTTATTGCTTGCAAAAGATGAAAATATGGCAATTGAATTAAGAGATAAATACCTGCTCGAGGAAGTTGAACCAATTGTTTCAAAATTATCGATTGAGCCTGTTCTAAGAATGCAGATTCTTTCATTAATCGCAACAGAATATATTTATTCAAAAGAAAAATTAATTGATTTCTTTGGAAAAACTTTTTTCGGTTATACTTTCGGGGCATCACTCGAACTCGAAATAAAAATCGAAAGTATTCTTGAACAACTTGAAGAATTTGGGTTCCTAAATTTGAAAGACTTCAAAGCCACCCCAATTGGAAAAAGAGTTTCAGAACTTTATCTCGATCCTTTATCAGCGCACAAGCTTCTGCTTTCTCTTGAGAGGGTTAATAATAAAACCGCTCCAATGTCTTACCTCCATTCAATCTCTTCCTGTTCAGAATTGTATCCATCGCTTAGAGTAAAAAATAATGAGGCTGAAGAACTTGAAGATTTTATTGTAAAAAATGAAAACCTGTTTCTAAGCGATGTGCCTGAACCCTATGATTTTGATTATGGGTTATTTTTGCAGTCTTTGAAAACAGCAAAATTATTGGATGGCTGGATTTCTGAAAGAAATGAAGATTATCTGCTTGAAGAATTTTCTGTCACCCCTGGGGAATTGTATATGAAAATATCAAATGCTGAATGGGTCCTCTATGCTGCGGAAGAATTTGCAAAATTGAAAGATAAAAATGAAATTGCTGAAGAACTGAATAAACTTAGGTTGAGAATTAAGAATGGAATCAGGGAAGAACTCTTGAAACTGATTAGAATAAAAGGAATTGGCCGGGTTAAAGCAAGAAAATTGTATAAAGCGGGAATTAAAAATATTGATGAAATTCGAGAGAATAAAATTACGGCGGGGAGGTTGATCGGTAAAAAGACTTTGGAGAAAATTTTAGTTTAAAAGATTTGTGCAAAGTAAAATAATTTAGTTGAACTTGACGTTTTTTCGGGTATTTTTACACCAAAATTTTACTTTTTGGGTCAAAAGTAAAAAACATGTGTTTTCTAAAAATTGATTAATTTAATCCACCTCAAATAATTCAATTACAATTAATTATATGTTGGCCAGAATAATTGCTGAAATAATTTTTCCTTTTGCAATTTTATCCAGAAAGATTGATTTGTGGAGACTTGGAATAAAAGTAAAAATAAATAAAATTGGGCCTGGATGGATGCAAGGGGTGGTTCTCCACACAATGGACTTATTCTGGCATCCTATAGGAATCCAAGGTGTTAATTGTTGGACTATAGGTAATGTGGATAAAAATGGTAAGTCAACAAGATATGATGAAGAATCAAACTATTTCCAGTCCTGGTTTGGAAGTTATATTATCAAATCCAATAATCAATTCGGAATCAAAAAAGGAACTAAAGAAATAAAAATTCTTGATTACAATAAATTAAGTATGGTTGATCAAAATAACTGGTTAAATATGTGCCTGAATCCAAACTCACCAACAACCTTGGATTATAAAACTGTGAAATTTATAAAAAAAATTAAAATTGCGAGCGGGCACACATGCCATTTGTTTTCAGGGGAATATGTGACAACTTCTGATAATAGCAATAAAACAAAAAGCTTGAGTATGGAAATATATTCAATATTAAATTATAAACAATTCGGAGGGAAAAAAGATTTTTTTAAACCTGAAGCATTTCTCCCAAAATATGATGATAAAACACCATTCAAACCAATTCGATTAAAAGGCTATTTTGGTATAGTTCCTTTTTTCGATAAACAACGGCATGTGGTATTTTACGGGTGTGGAATAAAGAAAAACTTTAACAAAATAAAAAACGAAATAATCTCGATGATTAAAAGTTCTGAGATAAAAACAAGGTTTTAATTTAGTTTCAAAATATTCGTCCAAGGTTTACGGATTAAAGAATCTAATATAATTTCTCTTCCACGCGTTTTGCCGCAAGCACCATATTTTTAAGTTTTCCCAAAGCAATTTCATAAGGTAAAAGACGCATTCCGCAATCAGGATCCACAATAATATTTTTTCCAAAATGCTCAATACCTTTATAAATAAAATTTTCAATATCTTCGATTGACTCAATTGTTTCCCTCATTGTATTTACGCAACCAAACCCAATTATTTTTTCATTTGAAATTAAATCTTCTTCTGAATAAGTATTTAGATTGTTGTGGTTTCCTGAAAATTCATGGTCTAAGATATTTGCATTTTCCAGATTTAAAAGAGATTTATAAATTTTTGAAATATTTCCGCACACATGCAATTTTGTAGGCACTTTTATTCCTTCCAAAACCCTGTCAACAAATTTAACTTTTTGGTCCGCTCCTTTTTGAAGCAAACTAAAACAAGGCTCGTCTATTTGAATTAAATCCGCCCCCGCTCTCTCAAGTTCCTTTGCATTTTCATGAAGTATGTCCGCAAGTTCTCCAATAAGATAATTTCTGCTGTTATATTTTGTTAAAGAAAATTTAGGCGCAATATCTATAGAATATGAAATTGTTGTTGGTCCTGTAATAATTCCCGCAAGTTTGCATTTTCCCTCAGAAAGTTTTTTCGCTTTCAAAAAATCATCAATTGTAGAAGGATATTTATATGCCAAATCCCCGACAATTCTGGGTTTTAGTGAATTTCCCCGCAATTCAATTCCTTCAATATCCTGAACAAATAAATCAATTAAATTAGCTCTAATCTGCCCATCAGAAATTATACCTATTCCTGCATCTATTTGGTTAGTTACTGCTCTTGTTAAAGCATCTTCGTAATTTAGCGAATCTACGGGATAACTGCCCACTACAGTAGTTATTAATTTTCTTCCAATTTCTTTATATAAATCCATTTACTATATTCTTAACAATCATTTAAACGGTCATATCAACCATATTCCGTATAGTTTAAAGCACATTAAGCAATATTATAGCAATAAAACACTCCGAATAATTACCTAAATTTAATTTTATATTAATTTATGCATCGATAGTCTAACGGTAGGACATTGGCCTTCCAAGCCAACAATTCGGGTACATTTGTTCTGGTTTGCCGGAATAGTGCTGTAATCGAATCCCGGTCGATGCATATTTTTTATATTTTATTTCTTACTGCTCAAAATGTAAAAATAATTCAAAATATTCATGAAAACCTAAAAAATCTTATCTAATTAGATCATCTCCGCTTTAATTATCTTAACTTCATCAACAGGTCTATCGCCCTGTCCTGTTTGAACTTTTCCGAGTTTATCAACAATATCCATCCCATCAACAACTTTTCCAAAAGCCGGGTGTTTGGTATCAAGGAAACTGTTGTCTACAAGATTTATAAAGAATTGGCTTGAACCTGTGTTTGGTCCCGCATTTGCCATTGAAATTGTTCCTCTGTCATTTCTATTTCCCCCTGCATGGGTGAATTCATCTTTGATATTTGGTATTGTTGGGTCCCCATAACCAGTTCCAGTTGGATCTCCGCCCTGAATCATGAAACCGGGAATAATCCTGTGAAAAATTACGCCATCATAAGTTCCTTTCTCAACCAAATTCTCAAAATTTCCGGTTGTTATTGGCATATCATCATATAATTCAATTGTAATATCGCCTAAAGTGGTTTTCAATAAAACTTTTTTTGCAACCGAAATATTTCCGGTTAAATTATCTCCGCCAGCAGGTGAATCTGAAATTCCCTCCATAAATAATAGTCCGGTAATTATTAAAAGACCTAATACAAAAGCCCAGATAATTGAGGTTCCTTTCATAATATTATAATTATTTTTTCTTAAATGATTTCTTAACAAAATCCAACAATTCCTCGGGGAATGGGAACACTATTGTTGAATTCTTCTCTGAAGCAATTTCAGATAAAGTCTGGTATAACCTTAGTTTTAAGGAAGAAGGGGATTTATCAATAATCTTACCTGCATCGAGCAATCCCTGCGCCGCCTGTTTCTCCGCCTGCGCAAGAATAATTCTCGCTCTCCTGTCTCTCTCCGCTTCTGCCTGATGGGCCATTGCTCTCTTCATATTCTCAGGCAATTCAATATCTTTAATTTTCACATCAGTAACCTTAATTCCCCATGGATCTGTTTCCTCATCAACCACCTTTCTTATTTTCCTGCCTATTTCTTCTCTCTTTGCAAGAACATCATCAAGTTCTGCTTTTCCGCACATATCTCTTAATGCGGATTGGGCTAATTGCGAAACCGCATACTGGTATTCCTCAACTTCCAGCACAGCCTGATCAGCCCTCAATACTTTGAAAAATACAACACCATTTACTTTGATTGGAACATTATCCTGGGTCATGACCTCCTGTGAAGGCACATCTGCGGCAATTACTCTAACATCCACTTTCTCAATTCTATCTATAATAGGAATTATCCACCTAAACCCAGGTTCAAGAACACCTATAAATTTACCAAACCTAAATTTAACTCCTCTATCATACTGGTCTATTATTCTGATTCCCGCAAAAAAAGTTATGATGACAAATAAAAGCAATGTAATTTCCCAAGCCATAATTATTTTATTATTTAAATAAACAATTTTATTCGATTTTCTTTATTAGCGGTTCTGGTTTATTGATTTTTCCTGAGAAACCATTGGCTATTTTTATATCACCCCATTTCACCGCCTCGGGTTTTATGTTGAGGTAATCAAAAATCTGTTCAGAGAATTTTGGGGTGATTGGATAAAGCATTATTGATAGATTTTTTACCAGATTTCCCGCAATATAAGAAATTCTTTTTTTCTCTTCTTCGTCTTTCTTCCACGGTTCGCTGTTATTAAAGTAAGCATTTGAAAGTTTTGCGTAATGAATAATATTTTTTAGAGCCTCGTGGAATCTACAATCTATAAAATTTTCTGTTATTATTGATTTTTTTTCACCCCTATTTCCAAATAGACCTGCAGAAGAAGTAAGAATCATATTTTCCCCTTTAGTGATGGGTCCTTTCGAAATATCCACTTTAGGAATTTCCCCAAAATTGGAATAACAAAAAGAAAGAACCCTGTGAACAAAGTTGCCAATAATATCAGCAAACTCATTGTTTATTGTTTCATTAAAAATTTCCATTGAAAACACAGAATCATTCTGTTCAGGGTATAAAGAGATTAAAACAAACCTCCAATAATCCGCAGGATATTTCTCAAGGGCTTCTTCGGTTGTTAATCCATTCCCTCTGCTCTTTGAAAATTTTATTCCTTTTGCTTTCAGCCATCCGCATGACATTATCCTGTCCGCGAGTTTCCAGTTTTCTTTGCAACCAATCAACATTGAAGGAAATATTATTGAATGGAAAATTGTATTATCTTTTGCCATGAACTGCGTCAACTCAGTGTCTTTATTTTGCCACCAGTCCTCAAACTTCTGATTGTTTTTTTCGCACCATTCTTTTGTGAATGCAAGATAACCTATTGGAGCGTCAAACCACACATATAGAATTTTATTTTCATACCCTTCTTTGGGGACTTTGAATCCCCAAGTTGCATCTCTTGTAACAGCTCTTTGTTTTAATCCATTTTTCAAAAAACCCGATGTTTCTGTTCTCGCAAGCTTGCTCCATTTTTTGCTTTTATCATCAACAAATTTTGACAATTCATTCTCAAATTTCGGAAGATCAAGAAAAAGATGTTTTGTTTTCCTAAATGCAATTTTACTCTTGCAGAGAACGCAGTAAGGTTCTTCTATATCTTTCACATCAATTAGTTTTCCGCAGTCGTCGCATTGGTCTCCTCTAGTAAGACCTCCGCATGAAGGGCATTTCCCTTCAACCCACCTATCCGGAAGGAACCTGCTGCATTTCTCGCAATAAACATTCTCAACTTCCTCTTCTTTAAGATAACCATTTCTATCAAGTTTATTAAATATATGAAAAGACATTTCTTTATTTGCATCGCTGTCAGTAATTCCATAATAATCAAAATTTAACTCAAACTTTTTCAAAATTTCTTTCATTTTTTCGTGATTCTTATATGCCAGCTCTTTTGGGGTTATTTTCATCTTTGCAGCAGTAACCTCATACATAGTTCCATGCGAATCAGAACCGCAGACAAATAAAACATCATCCCCTCTCAGCCTGCAAAATCTCGCATACACATCAGCCGGGAGCATACTACCCACAATATTGCCTAAATGGGAAATACCATGGATGTAGGGTAAGGCAGAAGTAATTAACTTTCTCATAACTAAACTTTTTAAAAATTAACCCAAATGCATTTATTCTCAGCCAGCTCCTGCACTCAATCAAGGGTTCTTTTTCGTTAAGGTTCCTAATTTATGAAATAACCTTCTTTTTGCAGAGCAAAAAAGAGTCTCTTCCTGCTTTTCTGCGTTGCAGAAAAGAAGCACCGTCGGAACGACGATTGTTTTCTGAAAGGAAAAAACAGAAGGGTTCTGTTTCTCAAAATAAGCATTTCTTTTTTAAAGAAAAAGGTTAATTATGTTCAAACTGGAAGAGGTTAATCCAAAAATCAAAATTCCCAAAGATTTAAAAAAAATAAACCTAAAATATGAATTAATCAAAAATTTCATTAATATCCATATACATCATCAGGGAAAAGAAATTATATATGATCTCATAGAGCCAAAATTAACAAAAAATGAAACCTTAATATTCAACAAATTATATGATGGGTTATTGCAGTTAATAGATTTATCTCCTATGGAATTCAAAAACAAAGATGAACTTATAAAATATTTTGAAACCAAGATTAAATTTCTATTAAAAGAATACAATTATCAGGTTTCTGAAAAAAGTTCTGATAAACTAATGTACTATATTTATAGAAATTTTGTTGGACTTAATGAAATAGAAGGATTGATGCAAGATGATTATATAGAAGATATAAACTGTAATGGCTTAAACACAGAATTATATATAAAACATAGACTATTCGGAAATATGAAAACAAATATAATTTATAAAAACAGCGAACTTATAAAAAATTTTATAATCAAACTTGCGCAAAGATGCAACAAACATATCTCTTATTCAGACCCTTTCCTTGAAGGCAGTCTGGCTGACGGTTCAAGAATCGAAGGAACCATTTCAGAAGAAATAAGCCCTAAAGGACCCAATTTTTCAATAAGAAAATTTAGAAGGATTCCTTTCTCCCCAACAGAATTAATTTCATCAAATTCCATATCAGCTGAAGCATTTGCTTATCTTTGGTATCTAATAGAACACAAATCAAATATATTAATCATTGGAGGTGCTGGAGTGGGCAAGACAACCTTACTAACAGCTTTATTGACCTTTATTCCTTCAAATTCAAAAATTGTTTCAATTGAAGATACAAGAGAAATTAGGATTTACCATGGTAACTGGGTTGCAACAGTGAGTAGGGAATCTGTAGGCGGCTTAAAAATAGGCGAAGTTGATTTAAATAAATTATTGAGAGAAAGTTTCCGAGAGAATCCAGAATATGTTATTGTTGGCGAAGTCCGGGGAAAAGAAACTTATGTAATGTTTCAGGGGATGGCAAGCGGACATCCAACCCTATCAACATTCCATTCCGAAGATGTATCTTCAGTTATTTCAAGATTGAAAACACCGCCAATTAATCTGCCTTCATCTCTCATAGAATTGCTGGATATAATTATAACTGTTGCTAAAAACGAAGATAAAAATAGTATGACTCGGAGGGTGAAAAAAATTGAAGAATTTATTAAAATAGATGAAATAAGAGGGGTTGCTGAAACTAAAACAATTGTAAGTTATAATTCAAAAAATGATTCTTTTGAATATACCCCTATGAGTCGCATCCTTGAAAAAATTTCAATAAATCTAGGAATAGATCCGGAAAAGATTAAAAAAACTATTGAAAAAAGAGGAAAATTTTTGCTTTCACTTGTAAAAAAAGAAATATTTGACATGGGTGAAGTTCAAAAAGAAATAGAAAATTATATTTATGATGAAAAATAAATTGGTGGGTGACCTTAAAATAAGTCCAATTATTTATTTAATAGTTGCAATTTTTATTTTGGTTGTTATTATAACTTTTATATTCAATGGGTGGAATCCAGAGATCGACTCAGTAAATAAAGAAAATAATCTACGGGGAGAATGCGCAAGGTGGATTTCATCGAAAACAGGTCCGTGTGAAGATAAACTAGATGCCACCAATTTGAAAGGTGAGCTTATATATCCTTATCTTAATAAGATTTATGGAATGGCTAAAGACGATAAAGCAAGACATTTTTGTATGTGCCCTGAATAATAAATATGAAAATTAAATGTATTGGTCTGAAAAAAATATTTAACTCAAGAGGTGAAGAAACAATTGAATCAACAATTTTTTCAAATAATAAAATCGGGATTGGAAGTGCTCCGAGCGGAGCAAGCGTTGGAACTAAAGAAGCAAAACTTGTCGATCTTGATACTGGATTGAAAAATTTCAACAAAATTAAAAATAAATTTATTGGAAAATTTAATCAGGAAGAATTTGATTTATTACTGATGAATAATTTAGAAAAGATTGGTTCAAACCTTACAACCAGCCTATCATTTGCATTCTTCAATCTGGATACAGATAAATTTCTCCACAAAGTCTCCGGGGAAATTCCTATTCCGATGGGAAATGTAATTGGGGGCGGAGTTCATCATGGACTAACCGATATTCAGGAAATCTTATTATTGCCTGTTAAATCAAAAGATATTTTCGAAGGGATAAAAACAAATTTTGCTATAATGGATGAACTTCGGAATAAATATAAATCTAAATTCCTTGGTGTTAATGATGAAGGCGCTCTTGTGATGAACTTTTCAAATGAAGAAGCGCTCGGGAATGTTCTTGATATTGCAAAAAAATATAAAACAAAATTGGGTATTGATTTAGCCGCATCAGAACTATTTAGCGGGGGAAAATATATTTATAAAAACCTGAAAATTGGTAAAGAAGAGCAGATTGATTTAATAAGTCAATGGATAAAAGATTACAAATTATATTTTATAGAAGACCCTTTTGAAGAAAATGATATTTCAGGTTTCAGGGAATTAACAAAAAGATTCAGGAAAAAATGTTTAATCTGCGGGGATGATTTATTTGCCACGCAAATCACTCGACTCGACAATGAACTTGCAAACGCCTGTATTATAAAACCTAATCAGGTCGGGACGGTTACTGGGGCTTTGGAGTGTATAACTAAAACAAAAGAATTAAAAATGGTTCCGGTTCTATCGCATAGGTCAGGAGAAACCTGCGATTCAACAATCGCCAGATTGAGCCTTCTTACCAAAATCGCAAAATTCGGAATATCTCAGATAAGAATCTCTAAATTGAATGAATTAATCCGGTTGAGAGATTTGCTAAAATTTAACGGTAAAAGAACCAGGTTGGCAAAATTATAGAGCCTATTCAGTTCTAACAATCAGGCTGTCTAAAATAATAAAATCACTTTTATAAAAATATTTCTAAAATTAATATTCAAACTTGCTACTGCCAACCAGCAAAGTTGCACAAAAACTCCTGACCCTGCCAATGGATAATTCGGCAATTTATTTACAACAACCCAAGGTTGATTTATAGTTTTTTTATAATTATTATATGTTGCATCATACTAGAAAAAGTTACTGTCCAATATGCGGAGTGAAAGGAAATAAAAAAGGAGATCATTACCAATGTATTAATTGCGAAACAGTATTTTCTCATTTCGGAATAATATCCGGTCCATTTAATGACTTATTCCTGCCCTCTGAAATAGAAAACCTAAAAAATTTACTCGAAGATAATTAATCAAATGTTCCCTCCAACAGGGCATTGCATTTCCTGCATTTTAAGTGTTCAAAATCCACTTCAGATCCATTCCGTTTTATTATCAGGTTTCCGCATGAAGAACAGAATGTACTTTGATATTCTGGTTCAGAAACATTTCCAATATAAACATACTTTAAATTTTTCTTTGCTTCTCTAAACAAATCTTTAAGAACCTGGATTTTTGTTGGCTCTAAATCTAAAAATTTGTAATCGGGGTGAAATCTTGAAAGATGCAATGGGGTTTCCTCACCGAGGTTGGTTTTAATCCACGACGAAATATGCTTGATCCATCTTTTTGAATCATTATGCCCTGGAATAATTAAACTTGTAAGTTCAATCCAGATATTATGTTTTTTGTATTCAAGGATTGATTCAAGAACTGGTTTTAAAGAAGC
>QMZS01000027.1 GCA_003663295.1 Candidatus Aenigmatarchaeota archaeon
AAAAACTACGGAGTCTACCACGCAACAGGAGAACCCCTAAAAAAATACAAATTAGACAACATCCTGAAAGAACACCTGAATTCAGGAAAACATCTTTTCGATGTTTTCCTGATAATAAAAGCATTAATCGTAAACCGACTTGAAGATCCGTGCAGCAAACTCAGCGCTTGCGAGTGGATGCAAAATGAATATCCTGAAGAAATAAATCCCCAACCCCAAAACATATATTCATCTTTAGACAATTTGAAGGAAAAAATTGCCAAATCGCAATGTACGGATATTCAAGATTGCTCTTTTGATTGAGAAAATCATTGAAAGATTTTCTCCAGAAAACGGGAGGAAGATTATCATCGAGTTGAAGAGGGTAAGAATTGCAGAACTTCAGATCCTGGTTTTGACCAAATTCTTTTTAACGAATTCCTTGGAAGAAAGAAACAGAATTTTTAGGCGAATTGGAATAGGTTCTCCGGCAATATAATTTGTGCGTCTACAAATTTTTGTTTAACCTGAGAATGCAGCAGGTATTGGAGGAAGTGTCAAAGTTGAGTTTAAAGTTGGTGCGGATTGTTGGATTTATTTAAATTTAATCCTAAAACAGTTGTAACACCCAGTTTTAAGAAAGAAAACAAGATTTATTATGATGACCGGTAAGATAATGATTTATACTGGAGATGGGGAGGGTAAAACAACCGCGGCGATGGGTCATGCAATAAGATTTGCGGGATATGGAAAAAAAGTGGCTATTTTGCAGTTTATGAAGGGCAGGAAAACCGGGGAATATAGGTTTTTTGACACAAACAAACTGGTTGATTTGTATCTATTTGGACCTCCTTTCTTTTTGGCAACAACCCAGGCAACTTTAGGAGGATGGACTGAAGGGAAAAATGTTGAATTTGTTTCCCTTGAAATGTTCAGAGAAAAGAGAAAAGGAAATGGTCGGGTTGCTGCGGATAAACTTGCATCAAATCTGAGAAAAAGTTCTTTTGAAACCCACAAAAAGAAAGCAAAAAAAGGAATTGAGTTTGTGAATAAACTGCTCTTGAAAAAAGAGCATAAATTAATAATTCTTGATGAGATTTTATACGCAATTAAATTTAAACTTGTGGAAGAAGATGAACTTATTTCAATTCTGGAAAGGAGAAAAAATGTGAATTTTATTTTAACAGGGAGATTTGCATCAGAGAGAATTATTAAAATGGCTGATTTAGTCACGCAATTGGGAGAAGAAAAACATTATTTTTATAAGGAGAAAAAGGCATTTCCGGGGTTGGATTTTTAATTAATTTGATTAAGTTATGATAGACGCCCATTGTCATCTTGAGCAGAAAGATTACAACCCTGATAGGGACGAAGTAATTTTGAACTGCAAAAAGGAGTTGAAAGCTGTTGTTACCTGTTGCGCACATCTAAGAGATTTTAAGAAAAGTCTGGAGATTATTAAAAAATATAAAAACTTTGTTTTTCTCACAGCGGGTTTCCACCCCGAATATATCTCTGAAGTTCCTGAAAATGAAGTGAATAAATACTTTGAAGAACTCAAAAAAAATAAAAAACTTTTGGTGGGGATTGGAGAGTGCGGTCTGGATTATCACTGGGTCAAGGAAGAAAAATGGAGGGAAAAACAAAAGGAACTTTTTGTTAAACACATAAATCTCGCAAAAGAATTGAACTTGCCTTTGGTGATTCATTCAAGGAATGCGGAAAAAGAGTGTCTTGATATTTTGAGAGAACAAAAAGCGGAGAGAGTGTTATTGCATTATTTTTCTGATAAAGATTTAATCCCTGAGGTGATTGAAGCCAATTATTTTGTGTCTGTGAATACCTCGGTTTTCAGGAGCAAGACAACAAAGAAAATAATCAAGAGGATGCCAATTGAAAAACTGATGACTGAGACAGATGCCCCGTGGTTGGGTTTTGGGAAAAGAAATACCCCTCTTTCAGTCAGGATGGTTGCGGAGAAAATCGCTAAAATAAAAGATTTGAATTTTGAGGATGTTGATAAAATAACCACTGAAAATGCTGTTAAGTTTTTTGGTTTGGAAAATTTATGAAGTCGGGGATAAATATTTTATCCTTATTATTTTGTTGTGGATTTAATGGACACAATGAATAATTCTGCACAGAATACAGAGCATATTTTTACAACAAATTTCGAGAATTTTGCAATGCTTGTTGATTTTGGCGATTCGGAAGCAAATAATGTATATGAATTGGTGGATTGGAATACTGTAATCAAAGATTCTTATACTAATTACAGGGCTATAGGATACAACTTAAACTGTAGGTCTTAATTCTGATTATCGGGGGGTGTAGGGTACATCAACAGATAGTTATTAATCCTCAAGAAATCCATTAACAATCAAATCTATTGCTTCCTGTTCATTCAAACCTCGGGATTTTAAATAATTTAATTCTTCTTCGGAAATTTTACCGATTGAAGCTTCATGAGTTATCTGGGATTGATTGTCCCTGCACACAAGTTCAGGAATTAATATTAACTCAGCGGTTTTGTGGATTGGAAGTCCCTGACAGTCAAGGTGCCCTTTGCATTCTGCTTCAGTTGTAATTCTTGAATGCGACAGAATTTTTGCGTTTTCTTTTCCAACAAGCCTCAGTTTAAGAATTCCAGAAGAATCTTTCCCTTTTAGAATTATATTGTCATTAATCTCCAGATCTGTGTTCTCGCAATTCCCAATAATTTTTATGTTTGCGGTTGAATTTTCAAGACAAATAACCTCTGTGTTTAATTTTATTTTTTTTGGGGTTGAATTAATTTTATAATCATAGTTAAGTTTTGAACCATTTTCAAGAATAAATTCATAATTTGTATCAACAATATCTTCATTGCCCCACGCATGAATATGATTATATTCCAGAACAGCATTTTCTTTCAATATGATTTTACCTGAAGATATGTGCCTGCCGCAAAGATCTTTTTTAAGTGAGTTGCAGGAACCTTGTAAGTTTATTTTAAGATTTTTTTCAATAATTATCAGATTCTGAAGATTCTGGCTCACAGATTCTGAAGCAATGTTCATGCAGGTGGTGATGGGTAAATTAATCTGTTCCTTAATCCAGATAAAATATCCTTCTTTTGGTTCTCCTTTAAAATATTCTCTGATCCACTCATATTTTTTTATTGCCATATTACTTGGCAGAATTTCCATTCCTTTTATTTTTGTTATGTTTACTTCATGGTCCATCTGCGTGTAATTCGCATTCTCTGCATTTTTCATATCCATATTTTTTTATAGTTTTTAAAACTCTCTTGTAATTATTTTCCTCGCATATAATTTTTCCATCCACTAATACATTGATTATTTCTGGTTTCAGAAAATTAAGGATTTCCCCGCTATGCGTAATTACAAGAACTGAAACATTTTTATCAATTAATTCCTTTTTTATAATTTTGCTCACTTTTTCAAGTTTGTTAATATCTAGCCCGGAATCAATTTCATCAAAAATTACAAGTTTTGGATTCAAGGAAATTACCTGCAATAATTCAGATATCTTTTTCTCCCCTCCGGAAAAATTAAGGTTTACGCTTCTGTCAAGTACCCCTGGGTTTGCTCCGAGTTCCTCAGGTTCAATTTTCTTTTTTGAGATTTTATCAAGCAATTTGGAAAGTTTTACTCCTTTTATTGTTGGAGGGTTCTGCCAGGCTATTGCAAGACCTAGATTTATTCTTTCTTCAGTTGGAAGTTTGGTGATATCCAGACCATTAAATAAGATACTGCCCCCAGCAATTTCATATCTGGGATTTCCCGCAAGTACCTGAACTAAAGTACTTTTTCCTGAGGCATTGGGACCTAAGAGAGCATGGGTTTCCCCTGAATTTATTTTCAGATTCATTCCTTTCAATATCTCCTTTTCTCCTGATTTTACCTTTAAATCCTTAATTTCAAGAACCATAAAATATTTTCTAATTTTTTTAGTTAACTCTTTAAATAAAATCATTAATCATTAATTAATGGTAAAACAAATTATCAAAAGGTGCTTTAACCTCAGACTTTTCTTTTGCTGAGAGTATATTAAATTGGTCTTATTTATGTGAATATGGTGAAAGAGAATTAGAAGAACATAATCACTATTGGAAAGAACTTCAGAAAATTTCAGATAGTTTGAGAGAATATATAATAAATGGAAAAATCCAGAAGAATTAATAGGTGAATATATCTATGATAAGTATGGAGAATCACTTGAAGAACGAATGAATTTTGTTTGTATTAAAAAACAGCAGGAATCTGCAGAAGAATGTTTATCTGGATATGGTAAAATTACAGAAAATAATTTGGAAGAAATAAATCATAGAATTGTGGTTGGGCTTAAAAACGATGAGTATAATGAAGATATAATATTTCGATGAGCTTAATTATAAAAAAGAGCCCTTATTTAACTGTTTTATAGATTCCAATGAACTACCCACCGTTCGCTCCGCTCACTTCGCAGCACATTCATTAGCTTTGCTAATGGTGTCCATATGTCATCCATCGCTCCAAAATTCTCCTCCCCACAATTTTTCTTTTAATTTCAGGAACTTCTTAAAAACCTGAATTGCAAGAATACTTTTGCAAATCTGCATTATTCTGGATGGTGAATACAATCGTTTTTCTCTGAAAAACGGTGCATCGTTTCTGAAAGAAACGAATGTCTTGGAGCTCCTTCCACAACAATATGGAGTGGATTATCATCAAATCCGAGAGCATCAAAATTAAGATAATAACGCTTTTCAATACCTTTGCAGATTATTTTTATGAATTCAAATATCTTATCAGTTAACAGATTCTTTCTGAATTTTATTACAAAAACCATGTGATATCTGATGCGATATGTGCAAGTGATGCGTGACGGACTTCCATAACTCAAAAAGAATTATTAATCATTTATCGCAGCAAGCTGCGGGGTATTAAACCTATTGGGAAATAAAAAATATTGAGAAAAAGGATTACAAGTTTTGTTATATATAAAAATGATGAACCTGGATATCTATTTAGTTGATGGGGCTATTATAACGCTTTCGGTAAATAGATCTATTAAAAAACTGGATAAAAAATACAATTAAAAGAAAATCCAACAATTAAAATATTTTGTAAAAATAATGCTGTAGAAATATTAACTCATACAGATAAAAAATATAATGCTGTAGAAATATTAACTCATACAGATAAAAAATATAATGAAATATTAGAGGGGTTTATGAAAATGGTTAATTTAATAGATGCCAACAAATATGTAAACTTAATCATCCCTGAAGAAATAGAAAATGAGACGATACCTGAAAATTATGTAAGATTGACCTTTTCAAAACCAATTTCGATTCAGGTTAAAACTGGAAATATGACTGCGCAAGAAATTATTATCATATTATCTGGAAGAGATAAAAATTTAGCCTTCATAAACACTGGAGAAAATTGAAACACCAGAACTCAGGAAAAAAGCGCAAATAAATTAATATCTCTGAGTGAACGTAACAAAATTCAATAAAAATCATCTATAATATTGCAGACAACAAAGCCTGAAAAACATAAGTCAACATTAAGAAAAGCACGGAGAATAAAAGAACAAAAATAAATTTTCTGTTGTCCAAAATAATAATTTTCTCAGATTTAAACTGTTTTCTTAAAGAAGATTTAATATTCCTGGTTTTTAAGTAAATTGCGGCGACTACGAAACCAATTAATGTCAAGAAATTAAATAATCCAAACAGAGCAAATTTCCTTTTATATATCTTATCTTTTCTAAATACAAAAATCCCCGCAAACAAACTGGCTAAACAGGAACACAACGCAAATATGATAAGAGATAAAATACCTGAATTAGAATGCAAAAGATTTATAAAACTAACCTTAATTAGAGCTGAGTTCTCCACCCATAAGTCATTCACAAGATACTTAGAGGGCGCGTCTATGAAAATCTTTGTGTATTTTAAATCTCTCCGCATATCTTCCCATATAAGCTCATCATTAACATATCCTGTAAATTCTTTTATTGCATGTTGCCCTTCAAAAAAATCTGATAATTCTTCAGGTACGGGATAAGATTCATCAACTAGATAATAAACCCCAGAAAATTATTTTCTCTAATTTGAGTTATTTTTTTAAAATTTAAATTATTGATTAGCCCGTAAACATTGCGGAAAAAGAATACATTCTTCAACCTATAGACCAAACAAGCGAAATCTTTATATAGTTTAAATCCATATAATAAAATGCTTTTTTAACCAGAAAGTGATATAAATTTAAAAAAAGTAAATGAAATATGTTAAAAAAAGGAAAAAAATCAGGGCTTAGTTGCCCTGAATGTGGTTCGAATGAAATATTAAGTGACAGTTCAAAAGGAGAGAATATCTGTTCCAAATGCGGTTTAATCCTAAATGATGGTATGATTGATACCCAACAGGACTGGAGAGCATTTGATTCAGAAGAACTTGAAAAAACAGCAAGAACTGGAGCCCCATTGACAAGAATGCGACATGACAAAGGAATTGGAACAGAAATCGGTAAAAGCAAAGCAGAACTGTTTAAAGTTTCCGCCGGGAAAAGAGGACAATACTTCAGAATAAAAAACTGGCAAAAGAGACTTGTAAGCAGCAAAGACAGAAACTATGGTTATGCTTTATCTGAACTTGAAAGAATCTCCTCAGCATTGAGCCTTCCTTCAAATTTGCAGGAAGAAATAGGCGCAATGTATGAGAAAGCTCTTGAAGAAGGACTTGTAAAAGGAAGAAGCATTGAAGCCGTAATAGGTTCTCTTGTTTATGCATTATCAAGAGAATACAAATCACCAAGATTAATGTCCGAGATTTGCGAGGTTTCAGGAGTTGATAAAAGAGATTTGGGAAGAACTTATAGATATGTTGCAAGAAAACTTAACCTGAGAGTAATCCCCGCAAAAGCGATTGATTATGTTCCAAGGTGCGCAACTTTGCTTAAATTAAGCGATAAATCCCAAGTAAGAGCAAAGCAATACCTGACACAAATAAAAAGCGAAGAGGAAGTTTCAGGAAAAGGTCCTATTGGATTGGCAGCGGCAACCTTATACATAGCTGCAATAATGAATGGCGAGGAAATCTCTCAAAGAAAAATCGCAGAAGCAATTGGAGTAACAGAAGTTACAATAAGAAACAGATGCAAAGATATTGCAAAGAGTCTTGGAATAGAAGATAGCGTGGACAAAAAAATGAAAGAAATTGAAGCATTGCAAAAAAACAGATTGGATGAAGAATCTTTGTAGATTAATGATATTTTTAATTTTTGGTTTTAATTAATTGTTTGGGTGGAGTGAATATAGGAGGTATCAAAAGAATTGTAAATATTGTATCCAACATATAATAATTTAATTATTATTTATCATAAATCCGGAAGTAAGGTGGGATTAAAAAACCTTTAAACATTCCTGCACCTCAGCAAGAGCCTGACCTCTTAAAGACCTTGGGACAATCAAACCTTTTGAATTGGCAAGAATTTCCGCACCAGGGAAACCCTCGTAAAATGCGCATCTCTTAAATTTAACCCCTAAAGTTTTTTCAAGAATATCCAGTTCTGTGTCTTTGCATTTCTCATGAACAACACCTCCCTGATTTGTAACAACTGCGAGAGCCCCTGGGAAAGGCAAATCTGAAATCGTTATTGCTTCTGTTTTTAATCCTAATTTTTCCTCGAAAAACTGTTTTTTATCTCTTAAATAAGGAGACAGAACGCAACCTTTGTCATTGCACAAAATTAAGTTTCCAAGTGTTGTAAATAAACCATCTAATCTAACAACTTCTTTATCCAAAGTCTTTATTTCCCTGTCAGAAACAACATCTGACACAAAAATATACTTTGAATTTCCAGCTGAAAACAGTCCCAGCATGAAAGAATTATAAAAACTGGTCTTTTTCACAGGAGTGCCCAGAGCCTCTGAAATCTTATTAACCTGCCTTATTGGTATTTCCTCCGGAAGATAACAACAACTCTCTGTTGCCAAACCCAATAATCCTAAAGTGGTGCTCCCAAAAAACTCTGTCTGGTAAATTCCCATAAATTAATTCTTAGATACCTTTTAAACAGTTGTTTTTTAGGGAAATGCAACGTAAACCCTCTGTTTTTTCACGAATTTTAACTCTTAGCTCTTTTATATACAAATTCTTCATGGGTGTATGATTTTGCCATTCAAAAAATATATTGGCAAAAAGATTTATAAATTAATTAGAATATAATTGTGCGACACAGCATTGGAAACAAATATTTTCTCCAATAGGGTCTTAAAAAATTTACAATACTTTTTTTATTTATTATCTCCTAAATCTTTCTCAATATTTAAAAGGGTTTCTTTCTGGAAATCATAGATTTGTTTGCATCCTCCTTTAACCATCTCCATTAATTTATCAAGTTCTTCTTTTGTCATAATACCGTCCATCTGCAACAAAAGTATTTCGTCTTTAAGAGGGAAATAAGCGATGGGTATATCAATATCTCCTTCTGTGTCTTCTTTTCCCGCAACATCCAAAATTAATGTGTCTTCAACTTTTCCCGCAGAACAACTTGATACCATATCCCTCATTGGAATTCCCGCAAGAACCAAAGCCATTGATGCCGCATTTATTGCTGCACATCTTGTGCTTGCATCAGCTCCAAGAATATCTATGTTTATGATTATTTTTGTTTTTGGCAAATCTTCAAGTATAATTGCTCTTTCAAGAACTCTTTTAATCACAGAAGAAATCTCAACACTTCTTCTTGAGAATCCAGGTCGGTTTCTATCATCAGTTGAAAAAGGGAGCATTGTGTAATTTACTTCAAGCACTGCTTTCTCAGAATTTTCAAGGAACCTTGGGTATACTTCCATTGGACCGTAAACTGTTGCTACCGCAATTGTGTCTCCGATACTGAACATTGCGGAACCCTCTGTGCTTCTGCTTACATTTAGTTCTGCTTTCAATTCCCTCAACTCATCAAGTTTTCTTCCGTCTAATCTTACCCCGTCTTTTATTAATTTATTTTCCATTTTTTAATTCACCTTCTAAATATTTACTAATTCTATCCGTTAAACCTGAAATATGAGCTTCCCTGCTTATCTTCTCAATTACTTTAACCACAATTCCCGCATTATCTCCTTTTATCCATACAACTCCATTCTGACCAACCAAAATATGGGTTTTTGTTTTTTCCTGTATCATTTTAATCATGCTTGCATTTTTTCCTATAATTCTTGGAACTTTTGAAGGGGACACGCTTGCCATTCTTCCTCCCTCAAGTTTTTTGGCTTCGTTCATTTTCATTGATAATTTTATTCTGTCCGAGATTTCTGCGATTTCCGCGTAAATCCAGGTTCCTGGCTTGTACTGCTGCATTAATTCTTCCTGCTCCATAAACCTTGAAGATACATCGCTAAGGTATAAAAATGAAGGTGCCGGTGAAGTCATATTAACAATGAAAAAAGGGTAATTAAAATCCTTTATTCTGCCTATTATTCTGTCCCCGACCATTGGTCTGTAGCTGTATTTGAATGGTAACACATTTATATGAGACTCTGACTTTTTTAGAATTCCAAGATATTTGGAATAAGTCTTATTCTCTGAAATATAAGTGCCATTCCCAGTCTTTGGGGATGTGGCTAATAAAGTGCCTGGTGTAACAATAATATAACCTTTCTCGTCTTCCATAAACGTATAAAATAAATTTTAATATCAAGCGGATAAATGTAAAAATAATTATTCTCTATTATGAAAGTTCTGCTTGGAAAAAATGTAATAGACAAACCATTTTGCTGGAACACTGATAAAGAGAAAAACTCGCATATGGTTGTTCTCGGAACCTCGGGTTCAGGGAAGACAGAAACACTGAAATCCATTATTCACGAGATTAACCTCAATAAAGTGCCCAGTATGGTAATAGACTTCCACAATGAATTTGGGGATTTGGCCAAAAATGTGCTAAATCTGAGGGAAGTCAGCATAAATCCCCTTGAAATTAACGGGGAATCAAGACCTGAGAATGATGTGTATGAAATCTCAGATATTATAAAAAAAATATTCCAGCTCGGGGAAATACAAGAAGCTATTTTAAGGCATGCAATAAGACAAAGTTATCTTGATTACGGAATTGA
>QMZS01000028.1 GCA_003663295.1 Candidatus Aenigmatarchaeota archaeon
AAATACCACTTGATAAGTGAAAAAATGAATGAAGAAAAATATGACGAAGTACTGGAAAATGAAGAAATCTTAAAACATTTCAATTTTCGTGAAGCAGAACTTCTAGAGAAACATCCGTACGCAATTGAAACAATCACTGGGATGTTCCCGGGTTCAAATTATAGTTTAATATCAGAAAAGATAACCCTTGAATTTACAAATGACTTAAAAGAAAAAATAACAGAAAGAAATCTCAAAAATGCGAGCAAAGAGATAAAAATTTCATATCTTGGATTGTTATGGAACCGCATCAAATATCAAATAAATAATAAAATTAAAAATGATTTTTCAAATTTCTGTTCAAACACCTGCGATTTTCTTAATATATCTGAAAGTGAATTTCTTGAATATACCAAAACAGGTATAAACCAACCTCTGCCTTCTGCATCAGATATTAAAGATTATTTAAACACAGGAAATACAAAAAGAAAAAGTGATATCTCAAAAATGAAAAATACTGGTTCTGTAGTTATTAATGATTACAACACACTTAAAAAATTATTGGAAGTTTCTTCGGAGAAAGTTAAGGAAAATGAAGAACTGATAAACTTATATAATAATAGAATACCTCCGCTGGAAGAAGATATAAAAGAATTAAACACAACTTTATCGGACAGAGGCTCAGAACATTTTGAAATTTTTGGAACCCATGAAACCCTCTGGAAAGATATAGACAAACAAGTTAAACTTGAAGGAACAAAAAAAGTTATTGAATTGTATGAGAAACAGATAAATCAGCTTAATAGAATCATTAGAAATCTGGAACCCTATATAAAAGGGTGGGAACTTGGTGTAGATAAAATAAAAAGTTATCTGGAGGAACTTAATCTTGACCCTAAATCCCTAGAGAGAAAAAACAGCTGCTGGGTATCTGCCAGTACATTCCCTGATGATAAATACTGGTCTAAAAAACAATATGACATGGTATATGAATTATGTAAAAATGTGTCTTTAACCCACAATCCAAGTGAAAAAACCTGGAAAAATATTATAGATGCGCTTTGCGAAATATAATGCCAACAACAATGTCTGGAGGGAGTCAATCAATCTTACCTTCATATTTCCCGCCAGATCCGGATTATTATGCTGATTTAAATAGTTTAAGTCCTGGAGATAAAGAAAAATGTAAGGATGTGGAAAAAAGACAGGTTACACTCCATTAGAATTTAATGAATTTATCTACACCCAACTTAATATTGATTCAGAAGAAATTCCTGGGATTAAAAAAAAGCGTGAAACAGAACAGACTTTATATGCATTGTATTGTGAAACAGAAAAACTGAGAAAACAATATAATAGCAAAATAACTGAAAAATTTAAAGATAATTTAAACTTATTTCCTGAAGGTGTGGAATTGTCCTTTGATAAAACAGAATACAATAGAGAACTGGATAATATATGCGAATATGGAAAAGAATTGGTTAAACAGGTTTATGAGCTTGAAAGAAACTGGTATGAAACCTTATCTAAAGAATTGAAAAATCAACTCACTGAAATAGGACCTTTCCTTGCAAGTGACTATAGATTTATTGGCAATTTGCATTGGGTTTCGTTGTATGTGCCTCAATATAATGAAAATCAATCACATGAAGAAATAAAAAATAATTTTGAAGAAAATGTTAAAGATATACTTGTGGATTTGGAAACAAAAAAAGAGGAATATAAAAAAGAATTATTGAATACTGAATCTGAACTAAAGGAATTGAAAAATAAAGTAATTAATTTGGAATTGTCAACCAAAATACATTCTGAAATAGGTGATTGAAATGGTAAAAAAGATAAGAAATTTTCGAGTTGACCTCTATTCTGATTTTAAACCAGCAAGCACCTATAAAAAGATAATACATCAACCAACAATTAAAGAATTATTCTGTAGTGATTCCAATAAATTCTCGGAAATTATAACAGAACCTTGTCAAGAACCTGAAAAAATAAAGACTTTGTATGTGAATGAAGAAAAAAAGGAAATTTTAGAAAAAGTGTTGGAACTGTCTTTTGGAACTATTGCAAAACTAATGTATGGTTTAGTAGATCTCAAAGTCAAAGCTCTCAGAAGAAACAAATATGATGTACCTTATTCTTGGGAATCTGGAGATCATTATTGGTTCCCACATTCTTTTCATCTTGATAAAGGCAAACTAATTTATTTTGCAGATAAAAGAGGTAAGTTTCCTAATAATGTTCGATGGGGTGAATTAGAATGTCGTGGATCTATGTTCTTATTAGATGAATGGAATACAATTATCTCTAAAGAATATAAAAAAATAGAACCTGTTGACGGTCCTTATGATGTTTATCTGGCAAACGATAACTATTCTCATCTAATAAGTTTTGATGGTCAGGAACTTACAAAAAAAGATTATAATAAAATAACTCAAATAGATGATGGTTTTTTTAAATGTTCTTCTTGTGGAGAATATGAGGTTGAATGGATACAATTAAGTGAAACTGAAAAAGAGCTTTCAGAAATGCGTGAAAAAATATATAATATGAAACAAGATACAGAAAAAGTAATTGAAAAATCTATATCTTGTAAAAAATCTTACACAAAACCAACAATGGAGCGCATTGCAATCTTTTATCCTCCATTAGGTTATTTTGGTAATGGTAAATGAAAAGAAAAACCTAAAATGGAATGAAACAGAAAAAATAAAAAACTTCAGAGTTAAAATTATTTCTCCAAGTAATCCTTATTATCTGGATGAACCTGTTAAGACAAAATTAATTCCAGAAAAAGACTCCGATAAACTTACAGGGAACAACAAAATAAAAGAAACTATGAATTATTAAATATCAACAATTTCAATCCTGTTTGGTAGAACAGAAATCAATATGGACAACCAATATCTAAATTTTATATTGATTACAAATACCAAAAGAAGTTAATAGAAGGTATGCTTAATTTTTGTCATGAGGAAGATACTTCTCCCAGAGATGTACCTTATTGCACTACTGGAGCTTGTATAGTTATGGTATATATGGTGTAGAAAAATCCATAGTAGCCTGGAATGAAATTGAATTGGTATCAGGCAAAAGATTAAAACACACAATAAAATCTCTGAATCAAGGAATTTACGAAAGTTACAAAACCTTTGGGTGTAATGAACGACATGATATAATTAATTTGTCAAAATTAACCTCTATTAAATTAAAGTCAGGTTTCTAAAATGAGATTTATTTTAATTTATTTACATTTTATGGGCTGGTGGTCTAGACTCTGAATAGCAACAAATATCAGGGAGATAAGGGTTATGACGCTGCCTTTACAAGGCAGAGGTCGGCGGTTCAAATGAACCCTTTTCATAGGTGAAGCAAATGCTTGTCTTTCAGACGGCACCCCAATTTGCTTCGCAAATAGAGGAAAGGTCAACACTCTAAAAAGATAATTGGGGTGAAATGAAAATCCGCCTCAGCCCATTTTAATTTTAAAAACTACTGAAGAATTCAATCCCAAACCCCTTTTCTTCAATCAGTTTCTCAGAAGCCACACCCTTGTTTTCAGTTACCTCATTTGCTTTCAGAAACTTCCATCCCTGTTGCTCTTTCTTCATTGCTATTAATGGAATTGCTCCTGCCTTTTCAGCAAAGTCGGTCAAACTTTCCATCTGTCTCTCTGAAATTCTCACGGTTGAAGCCCAGCTTTTGCATTCAAAAACAAAAATGTGCCCAAGTTTGCACGCAATTACATCTATAGAATCCTTCCCGGACTTCGGCGCTCTTAGAACCGCAAAACCCAGACTTGAAAGAAGTTTCATTAATTCATGTTCTGCCCTAAATCCTTTTTTGTATGTGTGCATATTAACCAAATTTTAATTTAAGCAACAATAAAATAAATATTAATACCAGACTAATTCCGTTTGCAAGTAAAACGGCTAGATCACTAATAAGAAATCCATAAACCACCCACAGAAAAACGCCTGAGAAAAGAATTGCGCACCAACCCAATGAAATGTCTTTCGTTTCCTTGAGTTTCATTGTTTTGAGTAATTGGGGTAAAAGCGATACTGTGGTCAACGCCCCGGCAATAAGACCAACAAGAATAATGTAATCCATAAAGTAAAATAAAAATTAAGTTATTGTTGAACCAAAAAAATATAGTTTCTATAATTATGAAAATTCTGCTTGTAAACAATCTCACAAAACATTTGGAAGAACTACAGGAAATATTAAAACCTCATAAAATTACAACAGTGCATTTTCAGGAGTTGCCTAAAAATTATTCTGATTTTGACTATATACTTCTCTCCGGGGGCAGCAAATACAAAGTTAAAAATAATGAAAAAATTTACAAACAGGAAATTGAACTCATAAAAAAATCTGAAATTCCTGTTTTTGGAATTTGCCTTGGATTTGATATTAATTTGTCATTCTTACGGAGAGAAACTTGAAATGCTCAAAGAAAAAAGAAGAGGTTTAAGAAATCTGGATATTATTGAAAAAGATATTTTGGTGGAAAGAATCAAAAAATTAAGTGTTTTCGAAGCTCACAGATTTTATGTAAAAGAAGTCAGAAATCTAATTTTGCTGGCAAAATCAAAAATCGGGGTTGAAATCATAAAACACAGGAAGAAGCTAATTTACAGGGTCCAGTTCCACCCTGAAATAAAAATGGAAGAAAATCAGGGAATTCAAATCCCGACAAATTTCCTGAACTTACGCAAAACAATGTGAATTAAATAGTTTAATAATTTAGTTATGGATATTAGCGAATTGAAAGACAAAATTGCAAAAGAGGCGGGATTGACCCGGGAAGAAGTTGATAAAAAAATAGAAGATAAGGTTTTTGAACTATCTGAATTGGTTTCTGAAGAAGGCGCCGCTTATATTGTTGCAAAAGAAGAAGGACTTGACCTGCTTGAGAAAAGAGAAAGAAGTCTGAAGATTAAAAATATAATTCCAAACCTCAGAAATGTTGAAGTTGTAGGAAAAATTGTGGAATTGTCTGAAGTCAGGGAATTTGAGAGAAATGAAAAAAAAGGGCAGGTAAGAAATATCACAATCGGGGATGAAACTGGAAGAATTAGAATTGTATTTTGGAATAATATGGTTGATTTAACTGAAAATTTAAATGAAGGCGATGTTGTAAGAGTGAAACAGGGATTTACAAAAGCAAACACTTTTGGGATTCCTGAAATCCACTTAAGCGCAAGAAGCACAATTGAACCTGAAGAAAAAGAAATTGAGGTTGCGGAAAAATCTGAAATATATTCTGAGGTTCCTGTTTCAAAAAATATAGGTAAAAGAAAAAATCTAAAAGAAGTTGTGGATAATGATTTTCTTGAAGCAAAAGCCGCAATTGTTTCTTTGTCAGAAAGAGAATATCTCACATGCCCTGACTGCAATTCAAAACTTGAAGAAATTAACGGGAGTTGCGTGTGCAAAGACCACGGTAAAGTTGAACCTAAAAGAAATTTAATAATTCACGGTTACCTTGATGATGGATTAACGACCTTGAGATTTGTTTCATTCAAAGAAACCGCAGAGAGGATTAAAAATGAAAATCTAATTGGTAAGGAAAAACTCTTTACAGGAAGAATAAAGAAAAATGAATATTTTGGCAATCTTGAATTAATGGTGAATAAAATCGAGGATATTGATCTTGATGAAGAAATCAGTAAATTAAAATAAGAGCTTTGCATAAAATTCTAAATTTTAGTGGATTATGGTAATTTATCAATTTTTAAATTAATTATGGATAGAATAAAACGAGGGGATCTTGTTGTGGCATCAGTTGAAGAAATTCATTCAAGTTCTGTGGAATTAAAACTTGTAGAATATAATTTAAAAGGATTCCTGAATGTATCCAACATCCCAGGATTGTGGATTAGGGATTTAAAAAAGAATATTAAAAAAAATCAGATGATTATTGGAAAAGTTATTCACATAGACCATTTGGTTGAAATTTCTCTTAAAGGAATCTCTCGCAGCGAAAAAGAAAGGAGATTAAAAGATTACGGGAAAGAAACCAAAGCAATCAGACTTTTTGAAAGAATCTCAAATGAATACAAAATTTCTCCGAAAAAAATTGAAAATGAAATTTCTCTCTTAAAACAAAATTATGGTGGTGTTTTTGAAACTTTGGCTCTTATCAGAAAAGGCGAGAAAATAAATTTTAGCAAAGAGTTTTCTGAATTGGCTGAAAGATTTAAAACCGGGGAAAAATTTTATGAAATTAAAGGGGAGATTGAACTGCATTCAGAGAGAGGCGATGGGGTTGACTTAATAAAAAATGGTTTAAGTGGACTGAAAAATATTGAAAGCAGTTATAAAGGAAATACAAGATTTCTGCTTAAATTAAAAACAACAAATCCAAAAAAAGGTGAAAAAAATCTTGTTAAAGAAGCTGAAAAAGTTATCTCAAAAATAAAAAGTAAAGGGGGTAGTGGAGAATTTAAATTATTATAATCTTAAATCTCTTTCACTTCAATTGCCTGAACTGGGCAAACATCCGAAGCTTCTTTGTTGCAATCCTGTTTTTCTACTTCAATTTTCTTAGGATGCGCTTTTCCATCATCTTTAATTTCCAGATTATCACACACAGCAACACAGGCTCCACACCCGATGCATTTTTCCTTATCTATAGTTATCTTAAACATTATATTATATATAAAATAATAAATTTAGACCCTCATCTCAAATTATAATCAGGTATTGTCCTTTTAGCAATATTATATAAATAACACCCGCCGCAGGAACCGGTCTGACAAAGATACGCTGAAGGATAAGGCTCAAGACCTAAATTCTCCATACGTTCATTCACACGCCCAATAACCGGACATATTTCTCCTTTCATACTATTTGGATGGATTAAATCTTTTTAAACCTCAAAATACTTCCTGACAAGGTGAGAATTGAATTCTTTGTTCTTATTTACGATTTCAGCAATTTCTTCTTCTTTCATCAATTTTATTTTCTTCTCTGAAATTCCTCTGGGAATCTCTTTCCGGTTTTCTTTAAGGAAATGTTTTAACGCTGTCTCGATATTTAGGACCTTCCTTTTTGAACCAACAAAAAATTTGTTATCCTCAACATAAGGTTTATATTCACCATCCAAATACTTTCTTAAAAAATTATCGGTTTCTTTTGAAAATATTGAAGGACCTTCCTGTTTTTTTAATTTTGACAACACCTTATTTTCAACTTCAAAAACAAGGTAAACGATTTTGGTTTCGTCTGTCCATTCCAAATATCTGACCACAGAGAAATCCGATTCTTTCAAGTAATTTGCAATTCGTTTGCTTAATTTTCTTATCTGTGGGTATAAATTTTCAGGTATCATTTCAGGTGGGGTGAATTTAATTCCAATAAAATTTGTTCCTCTTTTATCTTTTAATTTTTTTATCAACATATTTCTTATAGGTTTTTTAAATTTTGGAAATTTTCCGGTTTTCAGATATTTTTTTGCTTCAAGCTTTAACCTTAAGAAATTTTGAGGGGATATTGGAGAACCGACATTCCGGTTTTTATCCACAGGATCAATCACAACTAAAGCGTCCGTAAATCTCTTTTCCGCTTCTTTTTTAGTTGTCTGATTTTCCAAATCTATTAATTCAGCAAAATTTAATTTTGAAATTCCTTTTATCGCACCAGCAAAAGTTCCGTAATTTATAACTAAAAGTTCGCAAAGGTATCCGCTCAACCCATTATGTTTTGCATCGGCGCCATACACATCAATTTGCTTGCAGAAATATTTAAACAATCTTGCATGGTCCACTTCATACCCGCCCAATTTTTCTTTTATGTATTGCGTGTGGTGAGGTGACCTGTCAACAGCGGAAATTATTTTATCCCCTCTCCTGGTTTCATAACAGGGCACAATATCAATATCAAAATTTTTAACCTTTACCCTCACATAAGGATGCTCCGCATATTTTATATCATAAATTCCCTTCATATCTTCGCAAATTGCACACCCAATCAACAAACCATACTCCTCCAATTTCTCTCTTGAAATCTTCTTCCTAAAAACAATGAACAAATCAATATCATGGTCATTGCTCAACCAGGTGTCTTTTGATATTGAACCCACAATTTGGGGATAAGCGTAAAAAGGTTTTGCAACTACCTTTGCAACCTCAAGCAATTTAATGACAAATTCTCCAACAATCCCTTTTTCAGACTTGCAGGGTTTTATTTTTCTTAGAATTGCCAATTCTTTTTGGTTCATAATGTTTATTTACTTTGTTTTATTTTAAGAGTTTCTATTTATTATTTTACATTCTATATTATGAATTTGCAGAAAAAGTCAGAAACAGATAAATTCAAGGTAAAATAATATGTTTTATATATTGGATATTCAGGAAAAAGTTGGCGTGGAAGCCCAAAACTTAAAAGGAGATACTGCAGAGAGCATTAAAGAAAAACTGGAAGAAGCTCATTTAAAAGAAGAAAATGGGGTATTCCTTGGAGTCACTGAGATAAAGAAACTTGGTGAAACGGGCGTAATCCTCCCGGAAAAACCTTATATTTATTTTGATGTGGAATATTCCGCATTATTTTTCCAGCCCGTTGCAAATGAAATGGTTGACGGATATGTCACAGAAGTTGCTGAATTCGGACCCTTTATCAGAATAGGTCCTGTGGATGCTTTGGTTCACATATCCCAGATTACTCAGGAAAAATTAATATACAATCCTGAACAAGATGTTCTTGCGAGCAAAGATTCTACTATGGTCATAAAAGATGGCGAGCTTGTAAGAGCTATAGTCGCAAACTCCGCAATTTCAGATGAAAGAACCAGAATAAACCTTACAATGAAACAAGAGGGTCTTGGATTAACCAAACTGTTGAAAAAGAAACCAGCGGCAAAGAACACCGAGAAAAAGACAGAGAATAAAAAAGAGAAAAAATAATTTCAAATAATACTTTTTAAATTATTTATAACTTTAATAATGGCAATTGCAATAATTGGCACAGGAATTACAAAATTTGGGGAATTGTGGGATAGAAGCTGGGAAGACCTTGTTCAGGAGAGTTTCTCAGAATCAATAAATAATGCTAATATTGAGACTAAAAATATAAACACCTGTTATGTTGGGAATATGAACTTGTCCAGATTTGAAGGGCAAGACCACACAGCCTCAAGAATAACTGAAATACTTGGAATTAATAAAATTATCAGAACAGAAGCCGCATGCGCTTCAAGTTCAATTGCGATGAAACTTGCAGCAAATGAACTTGGTTTAAGCGAATCCAAAGGAGAGAATAAAATAATTCATGTCCTTGGGTTTGAAAAAATGACTGACAGGATGGCTGGAGAAACAACAAATATTTTATCTGGAGCATCTCATTTTGATACTGAAGTTGTAAATGGGGCAACATTCCCGAGTTTATATGCTTTGCTCGCAACAAGATATTTACAAGAAACCGGAGCAAAAGAAGAAGATCTTCATGCAATTGGAATTAAAAATCACAAAAACGCCATGCTTAATGAAAAAGCAATGTTCCAAAAAGAAATAACTGTGAAAAATTTTACCGGCAATATTGCGAGCCCATTAAAATTATTGGATTGTTCTCCAATCTCCGATGGTTCGGCCTCAATAATAGCAACAACAGAAAAATACGCAAAAGAATTGGGCGTTGATTATGTTAAACTTGAAGATATTGAAGTTGCAACAAGTTCAATTTCACTGGCAAAACGGAAAGACCTTCTAGTTATGGATTCCGCAAAGAGGGCTTCTGAAATAGTTTACAAAAGATTAAACCTGACAGCAAAAGATATTAACTTAATTGAACTCCATGATTGTTTTACTATCAATGAAATTTTATGTCTTG
>QMZS01000029.1 GCA_003663295.1 Candidatus Aenigmatarchaeota archaeon
AAAACAATCCATAGACCGCCTGTGCAGGTTCCTTCATCCAACTTTAATTCGCAGGTGCATTGCTGGTTTATAGAACACTCGGAACAGTCAAGACTGTTTGCGAGGGTCGGGGTTATAAAAAGTATAAGTAATAAAGAAATCAAAATTAATTTCATTGAGCTAATTTTAGGATTCATAATTTAATATATTTTATATATATATAACTCCATAACCTCATTTAAATTAAACAATTAATTTTAGATTCCCCTTCTTTAAACACAATTTCATCAGCCCTGTTCGCTCCTTTTAAATCTTCCACAATAGTTTTTAATTTCTTAATTTCTTCTTCCCCACAGCTAATTTCAATTTTATTGACCTGTTTCCCGAGAGATAATTTATTTGAGATTTTCCATTTACGGACTTCTGAAATTACTTTTTTAAATAATTCTCCAGTCTCAAAAGATTCTTCATCTTCAACAGATATTTCAGAGAATTTAGATAAGTGAATACTTTCTTCTTTTTCTGTTTCTTTGAACAAAGAGTCATAAATTTCTTCGGCGGTATAAGGAATAAATGGAGAGAATAATTTTATAACCCCCAGCAAGGTTTCATATAATGCGTATTTTGCTCCATATTTGCTTTTTTCATCTTCGCCATAAATCCTATATTTTACCATCTCAAGATAGAAATCGCAGAATTCATGCTTGAAAAATAATTCTATAACCCTCCTTGCATCGCTTAGTTCATATTTTTCAAAATGTTTGTGGTAATTTTCCATAACTTTTTTGAATTTGGTTAATATCCATTTATCCACGATTGTTAATTCTGGTTTCTCAATTTTTTCAATGTTTGAGCTTATAAATCTTGAAGCATTCCATAGTTTGATGAGAATATCCATGTTGTGTTTTAAATCTTCTTCTTTGAAAGGCAAATCCTCGCCGACTTTTGAGGTTGTTGCCCACAATCTCACAGCATCTGCGGAATATTTTTCAGTAATTTCAAGTGGGTCCACAACATTACCGAGGGATTTACTCATCTTTTTCCCTTTTGAATCAAGACCGTGACCTGAAATCATTGCGTCTTTCCATGGCAATTTTCCTGTGTGAAAATATGATTTTATAATTGTGTAAAAAATCCAGGTCCTGATAATATCATGAGCATTTGGTCTCAGGCTCATAGGGAATGTTTTTTCAAAGAAATTTTCATTTTCTTTCCATTTTGTGTTTATCAATGGTGAGATTGAAGACGTAAACCAGGTATCAAATACATCGGTCTCAGGGATTATTTTATCAGAGTTGCATTTAGGGCATTTTTCTGGTTTGTCTTTCTCAGGATCCACCGGAAGTTGTTCATCTTCAGGTAAAATAATTTCGCCGCAGTCACCGCAGTACCATACAGGGAAATAAATTCCGTAATATCTTTGTCTTGAGACGCACCAGTCCCATTTAAGATTTGTAACCCAATCTTCATAACGCTTCCTGTAAAAATCAGGGTGCCAGTTCAGTTCTCTTCCAAGTTCAATTAATTTTTCTTTGTGATTTAAGATATCCACGAACCACTGTTTTGTAACAATAAATTCAACTGGTGTTTTGCACCTCCAGCACACGCCAACGTTTTGTTTAAGTTCTTCTTGTTTATATAAAATATTTTTCTCTTTTAAATCCACAATTATTTTTTCTTTTGCTTCTTTTAATCCAAGACCCTCATATTGTTTTCCAAGTTCATTTAGTTTCCCGTCTTTTGTGATGCATATCTTTAGAGGGAGGTCATAAATTTTCCACCATTCAATATCAGTTTTATCCCCGAAAGTGCATATCATTACAGCCCCTGTTCCGAATTCCGGGTCCACTTTTTCATCGCTTATAATTTTAACGCTCTGCCCGAAAATTGGCACAATCACTTTTTCTCCAATATAATCTTTGTATTTTTTGTCTTCAGGATGAACAAATATTCCAACACATGCCGGCAACAGTTCTGGTCGGGTGGTGGCGATATTTATTTCACCCCCGTTTTTCATTTCAAATTTAAGATAATTAAAATTTGTTGTTCTCCCCATATCTTCAACTTCCGCCTGAGCAAGGGCAGTTTGGTGGAAAGGACACCAGATCGTGGGTTCTTTCCTCCTGTAAATTTTATCCTTCTTATATAGGTCTATAAATGACCTTTGAGCTTGTTTTTGGCAGAAAGAATTAATTGTTCGATAAAGGAGGTCATAGTTCCATGAAAATCCAAGAGAATCAAATATCTTTGTGTATTCTTTTTCCAGTTCTGTTGCGGTTTCATAACATATTTCCCTGAATTTGCTTCTTTCAATTGTGGATTTGGATACTTTTTTTGTTTCTTCAACATATTTCTCGGTTGGAAGCCCGTTATCATCAAAACACGCGGGGAAAAACACTTCAATTCCTTTCATCCGTTTATACCTTGCTACGTACTCAAAATGGGCATAACTCATAACATGCCCTATATGCATCTTTCCTGAAGGGGTTATTGGGGGAACATCAATGGAGAATATTTCTTTCCCCGAGTTTATGTCAAATTTATAAATCTTATTGTTTTTCCACTTCAGATTCCATTTACTTTCAATTTCTTTGAAGTCAGGTTTTTTAGATAATTCTCCCATAATTTACGATAAATATATTTTTATGTATCTCTGTGCGGTGTAGGGAGTTATTTAAAACTTTTTAATTATCTTATGGAAGAAAACAGACCAATAGATGCATTGAATCAGTCAAGAGGGAAGAGAGTGCTGTTAAAGTTAAAAAATGGAATCGAGATTTCCGGGACTTTAAAAGCCCACGACCTTCATTTGAATATGTGGCTCGTCGACATTGAATTAAAAAGAGACGCTGAGACAACAAAATTCAAAAATATGCTTGTCAGAGGAGATACAGTATTATTTGTAGTACCTTAGTTTAATATTAAAAAGGGTGTTAGAACCAAAACATTGAGTTTTGGTTTTTGATTAATTATGATGCTTAAGAAAAGAACTATGGTTTATACTGCGATGTCAAAATATTTATTTTATTTTAGAGAATCTATTTCGAAATTTGTTCTGGAACAGAATTATATTCCTTTGAATCCATTCCTTTTGTTTAACTATTTTCTTTTGGATACTGTTGACAGGGATAAAATCAGAAATGCAAATAATAATCTTGTTGAGATTTCAGACGAACTCTGGGTTTTTGGAAAGGTTAGCGGTGGGGTGCTGGCGGAAATAAAACTCGCTAAAGAGTTTGGAAAAACAATAAAATATTTTAAAATAATTGACAGCAAAGAGATTGAGGAAATCTCAAAAGCCGAGGTTGAATTTGAGGCTGGATTGGAAATATATTCAGGTGAGATTTGATATGTTGTTTCTAAAGGCTGATATGATTGAGGAAATTGTCAAAGGCACCGGGAAAATAAAATTTACTGATAAAAAATTGAATATTAAATTTAAGAATTAATCTGGATTATTTTCCCGATTCTTTTTAACTTTTTTAATAAGTCTGTTGATTTTTCTCCTGCTTTTTTCAGTGTTGTTTTTAAGTCTTTTGTTTCTTTTTCAGAGTTAAAACAAATTTTTCTTATATTCCAAGCAATATATAAATTTACGAGAGAGATTAATAAAAATATGACCTTTGGAGGAAAAATTTAGGGGTAGTAATTTCAGAGGATCATATTCAGTTAAAGAAATTGAAGGTAGTGAATAGAAAAATCCAATTAATGGAGATGCCAAGGTCCCTTTGTTCCATTTTCCATAATGAATGTATGCAAAAGGTCCAAAGACCAGAGCCAATAGAGAAGCCTGATCTTCAGGTTTCATAATAATTATTAATTTTAACTCTAATTGAATTTGATTTTAATAATTTATGAAACTAAAAACAATTAAAGAAGGAGACATAAAACTCAAAGTTCCTGTAAACGAAGAACTTACAAAAAAGATGAGTGTTTTTTATAATCCTGAGATGAAATTTGACAGAGATATTTCTGAACTCATAATTTCAATCCTGAAACCAAAAAAAATCTGCGACTGCCTTGCTGCTTCAGGGGCGAGGGGATTAAGATACAAATCAGTACTGAAAGATTCTGAGGTTGTTTTGAATGATCAGAATCCAAAAACTGCAGAGGTTATGAAGAAAAACGCAGAACTCAATAATCTGGAAGTTCGAATAGAAAATAAGGATGCGAATAAATTATTGTTCGAAAATTTATTTGATTTTATTGACCTTGACCCCTTTGGTTCCCCAATATACTTTCTCGACTCTGCCGCGAAATCAATAAGGAACAAAGGAATTGTTGCTTTGACTGCAACTGATACAGCCCCTCTGTGCGGAACTTCACCATTAACCTGTTTAAGAAGATATGGGATAAGAAGTTTGAAAACTGATTTTTATAAAGAACTTGGTCTCAGAATATTTATCTCTTCTGCAATGAAGATTTTTTCAAGATATGATATGGCTTTCACCCCGATTTTTTCTTATTGCAGAAGGCACTATTTCAGGATTTTTGGAAGAGTGACCCGCGGCTGCAAAAGGGCGGATTTGTTGCTTGAGCAGTTTGATTATATTTCTTACTGTCAGAAATGCGGTTTTCACAAGACAGGGTTGATTGATAAATGCGATAATTGCGGGAATAAATTAAATTTGATTGGCAAAATATTTACCGGAAATTTTGCTTCTCCTGAATTCTGCGTAAAACTTGAAAAAGAATCAAGTAAAAAATTTGATTATTTGTCGGATTTTATAAATCAGATAAGAGCTGAGCAGGATTATTTTATGTATTATGATATTCACAAGATATGCAAATGGAATGGGAAGCAGATAAAAAAGAAGAAGTTTTTGTTAGAAAATCTGGAGGGAAGCAAGACGCATTTTTTGGATACAGGGATAAGAACTAACAAAGAGTTTAGTGAAATTCTGAAAGTCTTTGATTAAACTTCTAAACTTAATTGGGTTTATTCTTTCTAATTTTATTCTAAGATAACCAGCCACAATTTTATTGAATAATCAACTGATTAAGCAAAAAAACAAAGAAATTATTATATATAAATAACGAGTATAATAAATGGTTAAAGTAAGGAATCTGAAAGATTACAGGAAAATTGTTGGCAAAGCAGTGATGGATGAAATTTATTCTAAGGCGGAAAAATTTTCAGATAAACATGTTGTTTGCATTAGTTCAACTTATCAGGGGGGCGGTGTTGCAGAACTTCTGAATAATCTTGTATTTTTATTTGATGAAATTGGAATTGATTTTGGGTGGAGGATTTTGCACGGTTCCCCAGACTTTTTTGGAATTACCAAAAAATTTCATAATGCTTTGCAGGGCGAAAAAATAAATTTGTCTGACAGAAAGAAAGAATTATATTGCGAGACAAACAGAAGATTTTCCACATTCACTCATTTATGCAATCAGCATACCCACCATGATTTGGTTATTGTTCATGACCCCCAGCCACTACCTTTGATTAATTTTTATAAAAAGAAACAACCCTGGATATTCAGGCTTCACATTGATGTATCTCATCCGAATTTGGAGGTATGGAATTATTTGAAACCTTTTATTGAAAAATATGATAGTTTGGTGATTTCAAAGGAGGAATATAGGAAGAATTTATCAATACCCCAGAATATTATCTATCCTGCAATAGACCCTTTGTCGCAAAAAAATAAATTTCTTTCAGAGAAAACTGTTGATAGGATTTTAGGGAAATACGGGATTAACGACAATAAACCAATTATTTCCCAGGTCTCAAGGTTTGATAAATGGAAGGATCCAATAGGAGTTATTAAGATATTTGAATATGTAAGGAAGAGAGTAAATTGCCAATTAGTTTTATTGGGTTCTCTTGCTACTGATGACCCTGAGGGACAGGTTTTGTTCAAAAAGGTTGAAAAGAAAGCGGAAAAAAGTAAGTATAAAAGGGACATTAAAGTAATTCTGGTTGAGAATGAAGCTCTTGTAAATACTCTGCAAAGAGCTTCTTCGGTTGTAATCCAGAAGTCAATAAGAGAAGGGTTTGGGTTAACAGTTTCAGAGGCTTTATTTAAAGGAACTCCGGTTGTAGCTTCAAAAGTGGGGGGCATTCCTTTACAGGTAATTGATTCGGAAAATGGGTATCTTCATGAACCAGAGGATATAAAAGGTTTTGGGGATAGTGTGATAAAATTATTGAAAGATGATGCCTTGAGAGCCAAGTTTGGATCCAAAGGTTATCTGCACGTAAAGGACAATTTTTTAATTACTAGATTATTGCTTGACTGGCTCAATCTATTTGAAAAATATATTAAATAATCCTGGATTCATATTAAATGATTTGTATAACATAATACAAATTAAATAATGAGAGGTGTTAATATAATAATTGGAGAAATTTATCTAATAAGTATTGTGATTGTTATTATTTCATTTACTTTGATTTTTTACCAGACCATTTTATATAAAACAGGCAATAATCTAGAGCAGGAAGAAAAAGCGAGGTACTGCAATCAGATGTCAAATTTTATGATTTCTGAGGCTGTTTCAAAAAATATAACTGTGTTGAATACAGGAGGCACAGAATTAAATATAGATAATTTTCTCATATATGTTTCAGGCAATAATGTGCCTTATGCTTATGTGGGGGATAGTATTTTGGATATTGGGGAAAGTGTTACTTTTGAATTGGCTGTAAAACCGCCGAATAATTCAGAAATAAAAATAATCGGTGATTGCGAGTCAGGTGATATATTTGTTATGGGTTCAGTCCATTTTTGCGGTGATGCAAATTGCGACCCAAAGGAATGTTCTGAAGGTTGTGCTTTGGATTGTAATGTAGCTTATTGCTGCGGTAATGGATATTGCGATTCGGCAATTGGAGAAAATAATGTTAGTTGTGCATCGGATTGTCCTTAATTTAAACTCAACTTTAACACCTACTTCTTAACACCCATTAAATCGATTAAGAACGCATAATTTATAAAAATATAGATGCATAATGAAGACAAAAGTATTTAAATAATTATTCTGTTTATATGGGCATGCATTTGAATGACTACACAAACAAAATATAAAGGAAAATAAAAAAATACGAAAAAATTGTCCAGAGCTATAATGACAAAAACACTTCAAGGCAAAAGATAATTCTAAATCCAGGCAGCATTAATTCAGAAGAAGATGAAAAAGAATTTAGAGATGTCCTGGACTCAATGCGCAAAAAAGGAAGTTTGTAAATAGGAATGATGTCAAAGCCAGGACTGCAAAGGAATATGGAATAATATATACAATAGAAAAACTCATGGAGAAATACGAAATAGACACAATACTAAAAAATGAATTGTCTAAGAACAATGCTAAATTCGGGATTTATCCTGTAATTAAAACTCTAATCATAAATCGACTTGAAGATCTGTGCAGCAAACTCAGCGCTTGCGAGTGGATGCAAAATGAATATCCTGAAGAAATAAATCCCGAACTCCAAAACCCATATTCATCTTTGGACAAATTAATCCAGCATAAAGAAGACATCGAAATATTTAATGCGTTCAAAGACAAACTAAACCCAGACACAAAAAAAGTCCACCAGGGTTTGACGAGTTCTTATTTTGAAGGAAAAAATTGCCAAATTGCAAGGGATGGCTACAGCCGGGATCACCGACCAGATTGAAAGCCCATGCCTTTGTTTATGTTCCGGGATTTCTTATCAAAAGCATCATTGAAAGATATTCAAAAGAGAGCGCAAGAAAAATTCTTGAAAAACTTGGACGAATCAGGAAAATTGAATTGGAAGTTGATAATTCAAATATGTAATTGGTAACTGAATCAACAAAATATATTGAAGAGATTTTCAGGAATCTAAAAATTCCAAAATTATTATCTTGTAGAATTTTCTGTATCCATAAAACCGGTCTTAGAACTGGGAATTTAAGGAGTATTGGGGTAAAGTGTTAAAGTTGAGTTTAATATATTTATCTTTGGGCTTTGCTGGACTAATTATTTAATTGATTAAATGCTATCTAGATATTTATTCCTCGCTGATTTAATCGTTCCTGTTACCCCAAGCGACATTATGCAGACTTTTTTCCCATAGATTTCAGGTATTAATGCAAGGGAAAGTCTGACAAGTTCAACATCTTTTGGAAGACATTTCAACACAAATATCTGTTGTTTGGAATCGTATAATTCCTGAAGAAATCTGAAGTTTGTTTGTCCAAATCTCAGGCTTCCGAATAAATTAATTGTGTTGCTGAAAATAGCTTTAATTAATTCTTCAAATTCTATTTTTCTATCAGAAATAACTTTGAATATGAGATATCTTTTTTTCTCTCTGCAGGAAGAGGGCAGGGTCTTAGGTCTATCTTTCATATTCAATATAAACAGAGTCCAACGGTTGTTTTAGTTTTTCCCTGTTCTTAAAAATTAATTTCTCAGCGAGTTCTGAGTTTGCAATTAAGGCATCATACATTTCTGCCCCAAGACAGAAAGATAAACTTGATAGTTCTTTTCCGCTTCTTAATTCATAAAGTTCCATTGCCCCGGAGTTCACAATAAATTTTGTTTTTAATCTGAGGCATAGTCTTAGAATTTCTTTCATCCTGTTTAGTTCTTTTATTCTTTCCATCCCTTTCGATAACAATAATTCCCTAAAATTTAACTCTATAATTGTGTTGTGGATTTTTGCTTCTTTGCAACAGATGTGGTCAAGTCCTGAATCGTGTCTGTTTTTTTCAGGGTGGCATAAAATATCAACATAATCTGAAGAACATGCTAGCCGGTTTGTTTCATAATCCCCGCCGGACACTAAAATCACTTCAACTTTTTTTCTCAATTCTTTTGCTTTTTTCAGGATATTGTTTGGAGCTTCCTGAATAAGAACTCCGGTGATTAAATCGAGGTCTGTTTTTTTCTTAAGTTCCTGGATTTTTGTTAAATATTCTTCTAGATTTTCATTGGAATCCATCACCAGACAGACACCTGTCAGTCCAAGAGTTTCTGCTCTCTCCAATAAATTCTCAATGTTTACTGAGGCGTTCAAATCATAAAATTTGTGTTCCATATTAATAATTGTCTAATAAATTACGTTATTTAAGAGAATTAAGTTCACATGAACTTCACAAGAAGTTTTTTTGGGTTTGTGAACCTGTTTGGAAAGAAGTGTGAACTTTGGTATTTCAGTGTTTATAGCCGGATATTCCAATGATTCGCATGTACGAGACGTGAAGTTGAAGGTTCCACGTGAAACAAAGGTGTCCCTCCAAATACAGTAAATACGAACTTCATTTCCAAATGAACTTTGAGTTCACGTTCATTTTATTGATTTTGAGGAGAAATAAATATATTTTTTTCTGCACCACAAGTACATTTTAAGACACAATCCGACAGTAATTTATTTAAGTTTTTCTTATTCAAAACTATCGATTTTCCACAATTTCTACATTTCAAAAGATTTAAATATTTAAGTTTAGATAAGGCTTTTATATTAATTAGAGATTTATTCTGGGTGTATGAATTAATAATTAACCCCACCCTCGCTTTTCCTTCATCATTTTTATTAATTTTCAATTTTTTTGCAATACTTCCGAAATAAATATTATTACAAACTTCATGAGTATAAAATAATAAATTCGGAAGTAAATAGTAAAGACCACCCTATTGAGATATTATTGCTTCTTTATCAGAAAAAACAAAATTTAGATTGTTTTCTTCAGTCTGAAGTGGAACCTGAGATGTAATTAAATGAGTGGCTTTTTGCCAAAGTTGTTCAAAACCATATTTGACTCGTTTATTATATCTAATATCATATATAAATTTTGCAGTATGTATAGGTGATTGAATTTTACTGAGAACGGAATTAATTATTTTAATTTT
>QMZS01000030.1 GCA_003663295.1 Candidatus Aenigmatarchaeota archaeon
GACAATGTTCATGGAGGTGTTGTGACAGGTCTGAAATATAGAGGAATTGATGTTTTAACAGGACCGGATAACAAAGCCTGGGGAGCAATAGGAATCAGAGAAAGCACTTGGGATGGAACAGGATATGTTTGTACAAGATGGTCTGAAGCTATGAACTACCAGTATGATGAAAATAATTATGTGCATGCGAAAGAAAATAAATGCGCTTGGGTTGTTACAATAAGGCCTAAAAAAATACCAGCGTCAATAAAACCAATACCACCTTACAGGAAAATCACTTGGACAATATACAAAAACACCCCACTCATAAAAGTAGAATATCACCCAGTGAGGAACAGCGAATATCTTTACATACCTTTTATCAGAGATTACAATTCAAAAAGAGGAATATTGACTTTTTTTCCACTTACCCTAAAAATAAAATCCAGAGATTTGCCTTATTGTGAATCAAAAGGATATAATGCCCCTATTGTGGAATATAAATTAAAGGATTACAGCGCAGGTAAAACAGTCATAGTGGATTTAGGGATGAATACTTACCCGCAGAAAGCAAAATACTACGGAAATGATTCAAACACCTGGCAATTGCATTATCCAATGAAAAAAGCAAACTCAAGAACACTTCGAATGCTTTTTCACGGAGCAAATATGCCTTGGGATGTTTCAGCAAAATTTAACAACACACATTGCAATGAGTTCTATCCATTTTCAGAAACAGCAGGCAATGCATCTGAAACCTATTATGCAAGATTAGACGGTTCTACAGATGATTTATACACAGAACTTAATGGAAGCGAATGTTGTCTTAAAGGAGGTTGTCAGAGCTGGGTCCATCCAAACATGACAAGAATGGGTCCATGGGTTGTTGAAAGAAAATATGTGGATGAAAACAATTACAAACTCTTAATCAGAGGCGCTTCAAAAGCGGATTGCTCATGCGGCGGAAATGGTTATGTTAGCGGAACAGTAACTGTAAATCCAATGTCTGAATGGAATATCACCGATGTAGTCAAATGCAATTATAACTCAGACAGCAGAGGAAGAGATGTGTACTGCAATGTTAATACCACTACTGGAAAAATAGAATTTGCGGGAGGAAGTACTTGCGGAAGTTGTTGTTGTTGCGTAGACAGCGGACGAATTGATATAGAATTGATATTATCAAAATAAATTTAATTTTAGATTTTTTAGGTGGAGCTTATTTTATCCAGTAATTACAAAACCTTTCCATACACAATATAAATGTAAGGTTTCTGCAATCCAATCATGATATTTCCGTAATTGTTAATAAATAATTGCAACTAAGTTGTAATGGATTGGTAGTGGTTATCAAAACCGATATAAATAATTTAAATAAATTAGTTTATGGTAAACAACAGAAATATAATAATTGGACTAATAGCAATGATTTTATCAGTAGTATTAATATCCTCAGTTCATGCAACTCCAGCAACTGAAACAAACATAAACACATCTTATTTTAACATAACCTTCGATAATGTTCATGGCGGAGTTGTAACAAGTCTCCAGTACAAAGGCGTTGAATTCCTTACAGGACCTGAACAAGGTGTTTGGGGAACAATGGGTTTAAGAAGAAGCACTTACAATGGAACAACTGGTGATGTTTGCACAAGATGGGCAATAGACATGAAATACCAGTATGACCAGACTAATCACACAGTAACCGTAAGTGAAGGTTTACTTCAGTATAATGTCACAATAGAATCAACTTTAGGATCAAGTGAAATTCTTGGTTCAGGCGAAAAGATTGTATGGGAAATTCCAAAATACACAACAATGATAAAAGTGAATTACCCACACACAGCAGGAAATACCAAAGAATTTTTGTACATGCCTTTCATAAGAAACGCAATTGGAAAATACAGCACTCTGACTTATTATACAACCTCTGGAGGGGTAGTCACAGCAACACCAACAAACTATTGTGAATCAAACTATTATGAATCTTCATTAATGGACTACAAATTATCCAATAACCCTCCATTTCCTTTAGGAACTATGATATACACAGAATCAGTTGAATTATCTTCAGCATACTACGGAGCAGATGTAAATACATGGCAAATGCACTTTCCTTTCACAAATGAGGGAAGAAAAATGTCAATGATATTCTACGGATAATCAAAATCTTTTAATTTTTGTAAATATATATAACTCTTTTTAAGTAGTGATATATATTAAATTTTATTATCCTTTATATTAATGGAAAGAAGCATATTGAGTTTATTAACTCTGGCAATCTTGATTTGCCCAGTCTATGCTTTAAATATTGACACAGGAGCTTTGAATGTGGAATTTGATGAAACAAATGGAGTAATATCAAGTCTAAAATATAACAATACAGAATTATTGAGCGAAACCGGAAAATATGGAGCAATTGGTTTAATCTCAAATAATGGAAATTATCAGTATGATTCAAATGTAATTTTCAGCAATTCCACAACCGGAGAAGTCTGGACAGTAAATATTATTTATATTGATGGCAGTGAAAGCACAAATCTTACTTACACAATCTCAAAATCTTATATATTAATTAACATAACCCCAAACAACATATCCAAACTATTGGTTCCAATAACTCAGGAATCCTTATTAAAAATAATTACAACAAATGGCACTTTAATTAACGCAAATGATATTTATTCAGAATACCCGGCTCAGGCATTTCAGTTCAACTTAAAAAACACCACTTATCTAATCGGACTTTTCTACAACAAACCCCTTAATCTATCTTACGGAAACAGTCAGGAATCCTGGAATCTAAAACTAAACACCCCAAAATTAGACATAACTTCAATATACTTTGGTTTTTATTCACAGGAAATACCTTTGTTTCACGAGGAAAACAATAAAAATTCAAAAACAAGTTCAACCAGCAATTCAAAAAAACCTTATTTAGCCTATTTCTCTGAAATAACAATGGAACAAAATGAAACCAATGATTTTGAACTTAAATTTATAAATCTTGACAGAAAAATAGATTCTTTTGAAGTTCTTGAGAATCCTGAAGTAAAAGAATGGATATCTTTCAAAATAATTAATGAAACCCTTGGAACCTATGCAATGACCATTTCAGTTCCTGAAGATGCAATTCTTGGAATCAGGAATTTTACAATTAAGGCCGAAAATAGCAAAGTTTCATTATCAGCTAATTTCATTTTAACAATAACTGAATTAAAAGTAATTCCAATTGAAGAAAAAACTATTGAAAACAAAACAGGCTCACCGCCAACAGATTTGGTGGTTGTAATAGATAATGGGATTATGGAAACAAACTCGAAAGAAGTTATGTTGGGCTTGCATGCGGAAAATGCAACTGAATGCAGATTCAGCAATGAGGGAAAAGAATGGAGTGAATGGAAATATTATGATTTAATTTCTCCTTGGAATCTCACAGAACCGCAAGGCGAAAAAACAGTCTATTTCCAATGCAGAAATGAATACGGAAACTCCGAAATAGTTCATTCAGCAATAGAATATATAATTCCTGAAATCACAAGTCCTCCAACAGGTCAGGTGTTTACAGCAACCCCAACAATCATTGCTTCAGCTATTGGTGGATTCCTTGCTTTGTTATTATTCTTGTTGTACAAGAGAAAGAAATAAGGTCTTTTTGAGAACGTATAAAGAGTTCATTGCAGATACTTCAAAGACCGAAAAATTGGTTTGGATTTATAACTGTTTTTGCAGCATTCAATATATTTTTAAGGGTACTTGAAACTTATGAAAATATATCTCTTTAGTTAATTCCCCGCATTTTTATAATTTTCACGATTTCGTTATATTTAGCATCAATGCTTTGTAATATATATACTCAACAACACATATCACATTTACAGAGTGTAATATATACTACAATATATATAATTAATAATGTAGTAATGGATAATATATATGTGATATATCTATTTAATTATATATATTCTATTACAATTTATACAAAATACCTATAAGGTCTCACATAAAAATAACCCGAATTAGCCCCTTTTTTTGGCGCTAAAGTGGTTCCGATACCATAGGGCCAAGCGTTCCAAAGATAGGGGAAATTTGGAGGATATTCTAATTGGTGCGTATTTGCCTTCTCTGTTGAGTATACCTAGTCTTTGCATCTTATTTGCGGCGTCATAAGCAGTTCCCCGAGCCAGCTTATTCTTATCCACAATCTCGCTAATGGTCTTGGGTTCTATTGTGAGTTCTTTTAAGATAACCAGAGAAACTTTCCTCATCTGCTTTTGAGCTCCGGGAAATACAACAGAAACAAAGTCTTCAAGATCAAAATCATTTAGGTTTATTTTTTCGCTTTGATAAGTTGTCACTTCCATTCATTATTTACCGACAATATATATAAAGAGTGTTTTTTAGTTGTTTATTCTGTCGGTTTTTACCGTATGTATATATATTCTGTAGCAGATAGGGGTGATATTACAGTAAAAACTATTAAAAATACGAAAATCTAGTGTTTTGTCGGCATTCACTGAATTATTCTTCTTTTTTTGGGATTTTCTGTTTTAGGGGTTTTAATTTTTCAAGCTTTCTTACAGTTCCTTCTAGTTGTATTGTTAGATCCTTCCCATCTTCTGTTAAATCTATGTATTTTACCCGACTTACTTTCGTGAATTTTACGAGTCCAAGTATGTTAAATTCATCCAATAACCTCACAGTATGCGAATATGTGCAGTTTATTTCCTTTGACAGAACACTCACATATTTTGCTTTTTTGTTGGTCGAACCTAAGGCTAATAACAGTTTTACGGGCTTTTCTCTTAAGAATAAGCCTCTTGCCAGGTTTTCCTCTTTTTTTTCACTCCACATAATAATCTATAGTATATATATAAGTATATAAATGGATTGGTTACTGAGTACTTTTATATGTTGTGTTATATTTATATTAGTAAGTATATGTTATAGAATATACTATGAAAAATATAATAAATTTTTTGTTGAGGTGAAATATATACTCAAGTATATAGGTTATAATTTAGTCTCACAATTGAAAATGTGAGAGTTGGGTGTTGAGAGCTGATGAGTGGGGGTATGGGAAGTGTTAGGGATAATGCTGGATATATAGGGGTATTTGGGGTATATTAGATAATTTTGGGAGAATTATTGGTTTGCGGAATGTGAGTTTTAAGTATTATTGTTAATTTGTGTAATGTGAGAGTATGTTAAAACTATTCAAATATTTTTAATTATGTTCAACCAGGATTGAACCGCAGGCACTTCGTAATTTAAAGTCTTTACTGGTATTTTATCACCATTTCCATAGAGAATCATCCCACTTTGCTTTGCATCCAGTCTATTTATAGAACTCTGAATTTCTTCATAAGTAACGGGTTCTTTCTGATTAAGCAATAATATAGAATAAATATCCAATATCTTTTTAGATAAAATGGGGTCAATCTCGCCTTTAAGAAGTGATTGTTCAAACTTAGTCTTACTGTTTGGGAGCTCATATTTGATAATCTCTGCAATATCCGGGTCTCTGGATTCTACACTTACAATATTGCTTAAATATTTAGGATTTCCCAGTGAATAGGCTTGAGGGATTTTATTATAAATTAATCCGCAAATGCTTTTTTCTGTTTCTAAGACCGAAGTTATCAGTTCCACTGTTTTTTTAGCATCAAGGGGATTCTCTCTGAACTCCGGGTTTGCATTAACAACAATCTTTGCCCTGTGCCCTTCATCCCGGTTGCCAAGATAGATATGTGAGTCTATTTGATTGCCTTTTATATCAAAATCAGGGAAATCTATCCTGTCCATAGAATTATCTTTTTTGGTTGGGTTGAAGTTGCAAACAATATTGTTTTTGTTAAAATATTCTGCAAGTTCCTCACCTGTTTCTTCAATACTTCCTTTTGGTATAAATCCTTCATCTGTCCATAAAATAGTTGATAGACTCGCAGCTTCAAATGTAATTTCTTCTTTGAGGGGTTTTGTTTTAGATTTAAATAAATTCATAAGGTTATTTGGATTAATTTAGTTAAATCTAAATTTGGAATAAAACTAAACTATGGAAAAATTAAATTTGAAACTTCTGGAAAAACTTGGGAGATACACTCATAGAATAAGAAAGGGGGTAGCATGTAAATTGCAATTTGGCACTAAGATAAGCGAGATAACTAATTTTGTGAAAAAGAAAATATTTGAAAAAGGTTATTTACCAGCATTTCCCTGCAGTGTTTGTGTGAATAATTTTGCAGCTCATTACACACCGTTTGATAAAGAGTATGAATTTAAGAAAGGAGAGGTTGTAAAAATAGATTTTGGCATCTCTCACAAGGGATTTATTACAGACAATGTTTTTACTGTTGAAATTGGATCAGATAAATATGATAAATTGTTAAAGGCTAATCTGGAAGCCCTCAATCTTCAGATAGAAAAAATTGATTGTGGAGTTGAAATGTGGGAGTTGGGAAAATAGCTCAGGACTTTGCAACAAAAAATGGATATAACACAATCCAGAATCTTACAGGACATCAGATTTCCCGCAATAAAATACATTGCGGGTTAAGTGTTCCCAATTATAATAATTCAGATAAGAGAAAAATAGTGGATAATATGGAAATTGCAATTGAACCTTATTTTACCTTAGGGGCGCCAAGAATAAAGGACAAAGGAGATTCAAATATCCTTCAATTAGTATCCACTAGGAATGTGAGAGATCCTGTGGCAAAAAAGGTATTGGATTATATAAAAAATTATTATCCTGCTCCCCCATTTTCAAAACGGTGGTTGGTGAAGGATGTAATTGATGAAATCTATCCAAATTCTTCTTATTCAAAAGAAGCGTTTTCCATGCAGGAAATTAGAAGGGTAGTTAAATTTCTAAAGATGAACAAGGCAATTGAAGAATATTCCGCATTACTAACTGTTGATAGGGCTATTAATTCCCAGTTTGAAGATACAGTTGTTTTTGTGGACGGGAAGAAAAGTGTTATAACAAGATTATAATTTTGTTTAGAATCCAAACAAATTAGTCTGTTTCTTTTTCTTCCCCAGTTTATCAATAAATTTCTGCACCCTTTCTTCAATAAAATTGTGTTTTTCGCACAAAAGTTCTTTTATTTTATCTGTCTGGAGTTTTTCGGAGTTTATTTTGTAATCGTTGAAAACAGGAGGATTTAAGAAAAAATCATACAAAGTTTCTATTTCCACCTCAAAATCCCAGTTTATCTGTTTTTTCAGGTTTTCAATGGTTTTGCATTCTTTGACAAGTTTTAAACCCTTTTTTGGACCTAATCCTTTAATCCCGGGGTTGTAGTCAGTGCCAACTAACAGGGCGATAAGGATTAGCTGTTCCCTGCTTAGACTTAGCTTGTTTAATTCTATTAGTTCAAGGTAATCTGCCTTGCTTATGGATAGATTTCTTACTGTTATTGGGGAGCCGAATAGCACTGAATCAAAGTCCTGCGAGGCAAGTCCCCATGCTTTTCCATCCCTGCAGATTTTGGCTGCCTGGGCTTCTCCTTCGCTTTTTGCCTGAATTACAGGAAATCCCAGATTAGTCAGGAGATTTTTGCTTTCTTCAATAATTTCTTCTGACATTGAGGAACTCATTCTTGCGTATTTTTTTGCGTCTTCAATATTCCCGTCTTTTAGGGCATTATCCCATTTCTCTTTTGCCTCAGTTCTTATATTTCTTCTCCTCTCAACCTCGGCTTTCTTAAAGTCCGGATGTTTTCCATCAAACACAAACATCAGGTTAATCCCTTTTTCAGTTAAATTAATTGTTCTGTAAAATAATCCCGCCAGATGCGAGGTGATATTTCCTGATTCATCCATCAAAGGCATTCCGTCGTGCTGTCTTATGGAACTAAGGAACTGGTAGATAATATTGTAACTGTCAACAACTAAAGTTTTTCCAATCAATGAATCAAAACCGATTTTTTGTGTTTCGATAATTGCTGAGAGATTGACGCCCATATATGATTTATCAGGAAAATAATATTTTAGATAATTTTAATTAATATTATTTAGTTATTGAAAAAATAAAAAGAAATTTAATTTAGTCACAGGCTTCCATTAAAATACTTCCGTCAGGATTAAATACTTTAACACATAGTTTGTCTCCTTGCGGATAGCTTTCACTAAATAGAACCAATTCATTAGATTCTGGAGTGGATTGCCACATCAAAGAATAGTCTTCATCCTGGGTATAGCAAACTTTTTGTTTCATTTCAAAATCTTCACCAGTAAATTCAGATTCACTGCAACACAACTCCATGGTGTTTCCCTGGATTTTGTGGTTTTCAATTCCAGTTACAGTCATTTTTCCTGTTGAACCGGTTACATAAGTTCCAATAGAACACCAATCATCCGCATCTGGTTTAACATTGTTTTCTAAATTGTCGTTTGGTTTATCTGCTGGATTATCTTCCATATTGCCAGAAGGTGTCGGGTTATTGTTAGAATTTGATTCTTCGGTTTGCGTGCATCCGCTTGTCATAAGGATTCCAATCATTAGTATTGCCAATATTGTTATTATTTTTATATTTGTCATAATTATAGTTTAATTGAATATTAATTAAAATAGTTTATAAACCTTTTTTAATCTCGTCAAGAGTGGTTTTGCTGTCAGGGACCACTTTGAAAAAGTTGTTTAATTTTTCGCATGTATATTCACTGCAATGAGCAGTTTTTTACTTCTTTTTCCTTGGCGCATTTCCTTATTTCGCACATATTGCAATAGTTGAACTTTTTTCTTGTTGATGAACAACCCTCGCAATTTATATCTTCTGGTTTAATTCCTGTTCGATATTTCTCAGACCATTTTTTAGCGATTTCTGTTTTCTGTTCCAGACTGAAATTGTTTTTGGTTGCCATGAAAGCATCACAGTCAGAACATACAATTCCGCACGGAGCAATTGGTTTTTCCCTAATTATTTATAATTAAACTAACAGGCATTTAGTATTATGGGAATTGTGGAGTGGTCTGAAAAAAAGATTCGCAACCTGAGTATCTGGGAATTTGCTCTTGTCAAAATCACGCTTGTTTTAGTTGGTATTATGATAGGCGCTTACCTCTCAACCTTTGTCCAGCAGTATGCGTTGTATTTTGTTACTGTGATTGCAGTGCTTTATGCAGTATTGTTATATCGGGTTTTTGGGAAGAAGTGATTTGTTGAAATTTAAGGATTATTTTGTTTTAATATTTTTTCAACCAGTTTTCTGAAGTTGGGAAATAATTTGATGTCCTCTAAATCTTCCAGTCCAAAGAATTTAATGTCCAGGGATTCTCTCGGATTGTGGCACAGTTCAGAAGTTTCTTCATTGATTATTTTGCATTGGTAAACCAAATCAATATGATAATGTTCTTCACTCCCTTTTATCTTTTCGCACAACACAATATAAGGTTGGTGCAGGACAGAGACATCTGCTTTTGGGTCAGATAAACTATTATCTCTGTTGCTGATTATCTCCACATGATTGCTGTTGATTGTTTAAAAGACGAGGATATGATTGGCGTTGAAGACACTCGTTCTTTGAACGGTGCCCCTTTTTCATAAACCGAAAAAGAGGGGATGGAGGGTAAAGATTTGGGTGGATGGTGTTTGTTTGAATTTGATAGAGTGGGAGTAGATAAGTTTTTGATGAGGTGGTCGGAGTTTGAGGATTGATTTAAGCTATATTAAAGAATAAAAAGATTTATATATATGTAAC
>QMZS01000031.1 GCA_003663295.1 Candidatus Aenigmatarchaeota archaeon
TATCTTACCAATTTCCAGTTCTTTATATATATTTTTTGAATTAAATCTCTCTAAAAATGATTGCGAATCTGTTAATAGCGATTCCAGAATTAACAAATTATCTTTAAAAGGATTTCTTAACAAGGAGTATGTTACTGTCAACTTACCTTTTTTTGAGCAAATTAAAGCGGTATGTATAAAATTACAAAAGTCTGAAAGTGTGCTCGTAAAAATTTGTTTATAGGTCAATTCATCGGCTTGTTTGATACAGCCATTGAATATCATCCATTGGTATAATTTTTCACTTTTTAAATTAACAAAAGATTGGGGTCTCTTGTTTTTTAAAATGAAAGCTTCACTGAGAATTCTCCATTTATTTCACCTTGTTTAAGTAATTTACTAAAAAGTTAAGTAAAGAATTGCAATAGCGGTGTGAGAATAGATATTTTTGTGGTGGAGAATAAGACATTTTAATTACATTCCAACATCAAAAATTTTCCTGAAGACAAGACCCGAAATAACGGAAGTAAATATGAAGATCCCCAACCATCCAAGCGAATTTCCAACAAAAGGTATTGAAAAAGGAAGGTTCAAAACTGTTTTGCTAAAGAACATTGGTATTATATAAAAAGCAACAAGAACTACGAGGCTGGAAATCATCATAGGTTTCATTGTCTGCCCCATTAGTTTCTTCTGGATTCCAACGCTTTTTGACATTAGTTCATTTAGTTTTTTAGTGTTTGGAGCTTCGCCATCTTTAGTGTTTTTCATTTCCTTGCTCACGGTTTTCATAGCTTGATTTGTTTTTTTCATCTCCATTTTCATGGCTTTGACCAAATCAACATCCATTAGTTTTTTCTGGATTAGTGTTTGCAATAAGGTGACAGAAATAGCAATAAGCACAATTATCAGGACTTCCATAACTATTAAAAACATTATATTAGATGGACTTTACTGGAGCCGTTATCAAGGCAAGAAATGCAAATAAAATATTGCTTGTTTCCCATTATGATTGCGATGGTCTTTGTTCAGCGAAGATTTTATCTGATGCCCTGAAGAAAGAGAACAAGGAAATAAAAATAAAAATTGCAAAAGAAATCTCTTCTGAGGTAATTGAAGAAGTGGAAAAGATTTTTGATGAAGGAAATTTTGAGTTAATAATTTTCTCTGACTTGGGTTCTGGATATTTAAGTTTGCTCCCCAAAGATAAAGAGATTGTTATCCTTGATCACCACGTTCCTGAGAAAGTTGAGGTTCCAAAAAATATTCTTCAGGTAAATCCCTGTATCGAGGGTAAGGAATTATGCGGAGCTGGAGTCTGTTATTTGTTTGTTTCTGAATTTGGAAACTATGACGAGCTTATAGATTATGCTATTGTTGGTTCTATTGGAGACCACCAGATCGAAACTGATGAAAATAAAAAAGTAATGGAACGGGCTGAAGAACTTGGGCGATTAAGAATTGAGCCCGGTCTGAATATATTCGGGCATGTGAATCGACCAATACACGAAACTTTATCCAGAGCAAACTTTTTTCCGTTAAATGGCCACTCTGAAGTTGTCCAGTTTTTATCGGAGTTGGATATTGAACTGCACCACAATGGCAAAATAAAAAGTTATTATGACCTTTCAGATGATGAAAAAAAGAAATTGTCCCTCGAGATAATCAAGGAAAGGATAAGCAACAATATTGATGAGCCCGCAAATATTTTTTCAAACATTTATATTCTCACAAATCAGCCAAGAGAATTTATGGACGCTTTTGAATTCTCAACTACATTCAATTCATTTGGAAGACTTGAAAAATATGAAGAAGTCTTTGAGATGCTGGACGGGAACATGGACATACTCACTGAAGTAAGGCGGGAATACGGGCGAAAACTTTCTGGTTATCTGGCGTGGGCTGAGAGGAATCTGAAGAAATTCCCTCAGACCGAGAATATTCTATTTATATACGCAAAGGATAAAATAGATGAAAATATGATTGGGACCATAGCGTCCATTATGATAAATGGATCCATTGATAAAGATGTTGTTGTTGGTCTCGCCTATGCGGAGGATGGAGTAAAGCTGTCTACAAGGTCAAAGATGCCCGGGATTGATTTAGATGAAATTGTCTCCAGAATCTGCGGGAAACTTGGTGGGGGTGGCGGAGGTCATAAAGAAGCCGCTGGAGGCAAAATAGAAAAGGGGAAAGAGGAAGAATTTATTGAGTTGTTTGGGAAGGAGATTGATGGATAAATTGTGATTAAATAAGATTTAGATTGGTTTTGCGTTTTAAATAAACATAATGAATTATTTTATGAGATGTGAAAGGTGTAAGTCTAGTGGGAGTGAATTAAAAGAACAGCCATTTCCTTGTCCGCGTTGTGGTAAAAAAGTTGCAATGTGTCCAATATGTGGGTGGCATCCAGGTTGTAACTAAAAATTAATTAATAGAGTTTGGAAAAAACTAAACCCTCTTTTTAATCCTCTTCCTTTTTTTCTTCCCCCCGCTTTGTTTGATAATTGCAAAGTTAATTGGATTCTTTATTTTTTCGCAGAGAGGAACCTGTTGGCAAATTCCAATATCCCTGTAGAAAGATCCGTTGCTGCAGTTTGGTGGAAGGATTCTTTTGTTTTGTTTCTTGTGCCAGATTAACTGGGCTCTGACATAATTTTCCTTTAACCCGACTTTCTTTCCCCAGTCCATTACTGTTTTTTCAACTTCAAGCATTGGCCAGTTGCAGCTTCTTAAGAAAGTTGTGATGGTAAACACGCTTCTTTTTCTCCCATCAGGAATTCCTTCAAGAATTTTTTGGATGCAGGGGGGAAAGTTTCCTTCTTCAACTCTGTCTTTATAGGATTCCATTAAAGTGGGTGCCTGAGTTTCTTTTGGTTTAACTTTCCTTCTTTCAAACCAGTCATAGGCATCAACTATCAGTTTTCTTGCATCAGTTCCCCCAGTATCAATCTCTTTGAAAACCACATTTTCCATTTTTGCGTCTTCAACTTTGAATTTTTCCAGTTTATTTGGTTCAATTAAGATAGAAGCAAGACCTGTTTTTTCGTGGAGAGAATAAGGCATCCTAAATAAGTGTCTTGAACTCCAGTCTTTTTCAACTTCCACATATTTGAAGGGATTTTTATCTTTGATCGCTTCGCCTTTTGTCAGCTCTTTTATTGATCCTGCATGTTCCACAAGTTTGTCCCAGAGTTCTTCTTTAATCTGTTCCCTAAGATAATTTGACAAGATTTTTGGAAGCCCCGGGTATAATAATCTGAGTTCTTTATCATCAAGGATTTCTTCCGCTGGAAAATTCTCCCAGAAAACGCAGAAATGAAATCCCCGTCTCCCGGAAAATTTCAGTATATATTTTAAATTGTATTTTTCAATAAAATTTCTTATAAGGCAAGCTGTGATGTTTGCCTCTTCCATACCCAGGCCCGAATCAATATCAATCACCCAATCAAAGCCTGTTCTTAATTCGTCGTAGTTTCTTTCGTCTATCAGCAAAGGATTCCTCCATCGCTCCACAGAGCCGTGAAAGGAAACTGCTCCGCGTTCAGTTAATCTCGCAATATCATTTGGGTAAAATATGGTTGTAGGTCTTTTGAAATACATCCCGTCAACATTGCGCGCAACAACCTCCCGATTCACCCCAAATTTGCACATAATCTCTTGCAGTTTTTCATCTGAGTAATATTTTATTGTCTGAGCTCTTTCGGGTTTTTTTAGTTCCATAATTCAGAAATAACAGAATAAGTTATTAGTTTTATATTGGATGTTTATTTTTTTAGATTTCGAAGGTATTCTTTGCCTTCTGAGTGTCCTGTTTCATAATCCATATTGAAAGTATGCAATCCAGTCATCATTTCACGTCTTTTCCGTCTTCCAGTCAAACCATCATAAAATCCAAGGAATTCGTTTAGTTTACCGGTTAATTTTTCATTATAAGCCCCTTTATCTTTTAGTGCAATTTCTATGTCCGGAATTCCTTCTAATTTACCAAATAAAGTATAAGCTATCTTAATATCCAAATTCATTTTAACCACTTAGATATAAGGTTTTAAATTATTTTATCTCAATCTGTTCTTTTTTAAATCCTTCTTTCATCAGCAATTCTTTTAATTTTTCTTTGTGTTCTCCCTGAAGCCAGAGTTCTTTCTTTTTGATTGTTCCCCCGCATGCAAGAGTTTGCTTGAATTTTTTCAGTAATTTCTTGATTTCAACGTTTTTCGGGTCAATTCCTGAGATTATGCTAATTTTCTTTCTAAACCGACCTTCTGCGGTGTAAATCATAATTTTTTGTTCTTCTATAACTGCTTTATCGCAGACACAAATATCTTTTGGTAAACCGCAAACTGGACAAATATCATCCATTATTTAATGAAGTTTTTATTCTGGCAACAGTTCTCTTGATTTCTTTCAATCTCCCAGGGTTTTTAACTGTACCGCCAATAGCAACACTACTCCTTTCTTTTGCAAGTTCCAATTTAAACTCTTTTATTTTTTTCAGTTTTTCTTCTGTCTGCATCTTCAGAACTTCATGTTGTTTCAATATTGCCATAATTTAATTATATTTGTCTTTAAATATGTCATCTTTTACCTTCTTTGGATTTTGCTCTAAACTTAGAATATCCGCAGGTTCTGCACTTTATGTCTCCGGATTTTATTTTCTGAGGGTTTGATCTCATTTTATGCTTGCATTTAAGGCAAACAAACACATTTTTGAATAGTCTCTCGAAAGTTGCTCCGGTTACTTTCTTTCCTCCCATAAAACCCTTTTCTTTTTAAAAAAGAAAAGGTCTTTACCCAAAAAAAGAAAAAACTTTATATATTTCACAAAACTTTGCGAGAATAGAGGTCTTTACCCCAAAAAAACTTTATATATATTACAAAACTTTGGGGTGATGGATATATTTATTTATAAAAATATTGGATTATTCCAAAACCACAGGCAATCTCTGCGAAAGACCTCTTAATAGTATTTTAACTTCTTCCAAATCACTTTCTATCATATCTATCCTCTTTTCCACAGGAGTTATCTCAGGCATTCTCACTTGTTCTATTTTAGTTCTTAGTTCCCCCCGGATTTTTTCAAACTCATTTAGAGTTACAAGGTCTTTTAATTTATCTCTTAGAATTACCAGCATTTCGTTGAATTCTTTATCTATTTTTTTTGGTATAACCTCATTTTCAAGTTCCTTAAATTTTTGTTCCATCTCAGTGAATTTGCTACCATAATTACTGATTAAATTATCCTGTTCTATAAGTTTGACTTTTACTTCATTTTCAAGTCGGGAATTAAGTTCTTCAAATCTTTTTGTCAGCCTATCTTTCAGTTTAATTTTGTATTCTTCAATGCTGGTTTCAAGATTGTTGCTTTTTTCATCCAGCCTGACCATTTCATTCTTTGTTTTTTCAGACATCTCTTTGTATGTTTTTTCATTTCCTTCAATCCTGTTGTTGATTTCTTCAAATTCTTCAAGGTTTTGGTTAAATACATTTTCAAGGTTCTTCAATTTTTCTATGGAATCAAGAACAACTTTTCTCAATTCTAAATATAATTTCTTATCTTCTTCAAGACCTATGCTGAAAATTTTCCAGTCCTGATAATTCTTGTTAAATATTTCTACATTGCTTTCTATTTTTGGAAGTTTTGAACCAAGGGCATCAACTCTTTTAATTTTTTTGTTTATTGAGTTTTCCATTTCTTTGAACTCTGATTCTTTTTTGGATATTGTGGTTGTTAATTGTTTATATAGCTCAGCCATACGGGTTTTGGTGAATTCAACCATTTTTTTCTCTGTTGCCAATGAACTGCTGTTCATGGCGAGGACTTTTTTATTAAATATATCTTCAAGATTTTTGGTTTTGGCAAGGAAATCTTTGTGCAATACACCCATTTCTTTTTCAATCTCAATAATTACTTTTTTGTTTTCTTTTGCTATTGATTCAAAATCTTCAATTTTATTTTCCACCCTTTTATTAGTTTTTTTAAAAGAATTCTTAAGATCCGCAGAATCCTTTTTTATAATATTTACTTTTTTGTCGGTTTCTTTAATTAGGGAATCCTTTTTTTCAATTGAGTTTATCCTCTCATCATATGCCCTTAGTAGTTTTTCAATCTGGAAAAAATTCAGTTTAAATTTTTCTTTTAATCTCTCAACTTCATCATTTTTCACAATGGGTTTTCCGTTAGTTTCTTTTATTTTTGAGCATTTATTTTCAACGTCTTTTATTCTATTATTATAAGACCCCAATAATTTTTCAATCTGAAAAAGGTTTGATTTAAACTCTTCCTTTAATTTTTCAATTTCATCGTTTCCCATAATATATATAATTACTATTTGATTAATTTTAAGTATTTGTTATATACTGTTTCGCCCTTTACTTGTAATAACTAGGGTTGTTGGGGATAATAGGTTTGAGGAGCATATAAGCCCTTTTTCCTTAAGCACACCAATCATAGCCATTAAAGTGTGTTTTTCTGTTCCTTTTAGTTTGGTTACAAGTTCTTCTGTGGAAATTACCTGCCTTTCTGCAATAAAATTAAGAATCTGTTTTTCAATTGACATAATCTATTATTAATAAATATTTATGAAGACCGAAGAAATTATTGGATTGGTGGCACTCTTGTGCGCAGTATTCCTTTTCGGAATAATCACTGAGTTGGAGCCAATTTCTTTGTCAATTTTGCTTATAATTGGAGGGCTTGTTTTTTTGGTAATTAACGTGCAAAATAATCAGGCAATTTTTGGTTGCATTGTTTTGATATTCACTCTTCTGTTTTATATGTATTATGATTCAGGTATGACCCTACAAATAACTCTTTCTGAATATTACTTACCTTCAATTGTTGGAATCCTTATATTAATGATTGGATTCGGAGCCGCTTATAAGCTGTCAAATTAAAATAATAGTTATTTATGGGAGTTAAAAAAATGAAGGTCGCAATTAGTTCAGAAAATGATACAATTGAAAGTTTGATTGATCAAAGGTTTGGCAGATGCAAATATTTTTTAATTATTGATACTGAAGATATTAGTAAAGTTGAAGCAGTGGAGAATCAGGGTGCAATCCAGGGACATGGTGCGGGTATAAGAGCCGCTCAACAAATAAGCGAATTGGGCGTGAAAGCAGTAATTACTGGGAATCTTGGGCCTAATGCAACTGCGGTTTTGGACAAATTAGGAATACCTTCTTACCAAGCTTCGGGAAAGGTAAAAGATGCAATTGAGGCGTTTGTAAATGATAAATTGGAAGGAATTGGTGAAGTTGCGCCATCTCATTTCGGTATGATTCAAAAAGAGAAAAGTGCGGGAGAGAAAATTTTCTTTCCCTTGCTGAATGATAATGGAGAAGATTCAGATATTTCAGAACATTTTGGCAATGCGCCTTTCTTTGGAGTTTATGATATAGAAAAAAAAGAACTGAGGATAATTGAAAATAATTTAAATCATACAGACTCTGGTAGAAGTCCGATAGACCAAATTGAAGAAACATTAAACCCTACAATAATTTTTGCAAAAGATATTGGGGGGAGGGCCATAAGAATTATTGAAGAAAAAGGCATAGCATTAAAAACAGGGCCATATAGCACTATCAGAGAAATTATTGAAAATCTGGAAAAATTGGAAAATCAAACGCAGAGTTGCGGTCAGGAGAGCCATTGAATTTTTATTGTCAAATAATCATATGGTTAAAGTAATTGGTATCACAGGGGGAAAAGGAGGAACAGGAAAATCAACAATTGCTACAGCTCTTGTTTATCAGCTGGCAAAGGAGAATAAAGTTCTTTTGGTTGATGCGGATGTTGATTGTCCAAATGATCATTTGCTTTTGGACATTAAAAGAGATTTCTTTCAATCAGTTGAACAAAGAGTGCCCAAGTGGGATTTTGAAAAATGCACTCAATGCGGTTTGTGCGGGACTGTTTGCAAACCTAATGCGATTGTTTCTATCAAAGGGCAATATCCTATTTTTATGAAACAACAATGCAATGGTTGCGGGAGTTGCGTATTTAAATGTCCTGCAGATGCAATAGGTTGGGATAAAAAAGAGGTAGGTCAAATTTTCACAGGAAGCAATTATAATATTGATTTTTTATCAGGTGAATTAAAAGCCAATGAAGCTGTATCTGAATTTGTGGTGAATTCTTTAAATAAAATAATTGAACAGGAAAAGGAGAAATATGATTATGTGATTATTGATACTGCGGCTGGAACTCATTGTCCGGTTATTACGGCTTTGGAAATGTGCGATTATGTTTTTACAGTTACTGAGCCAACGCCTTTAGGAAAACATGATCTTGAAATAATATTGCAACTTCTTAAGGGACTGGCTATAAATTCAAATATTGTTTTAAACAGGTCGGATATAGGCAACAAGCAAATTATAGCGGATTTGGCGGAAAAATACGGGTTAACGATTATTTGCGAGATACCTTATTCCAAAGAAATAGTTGATAATTATTCAAAAGGCAGTCCGATTATTCATGAACAAATTTTGAATTTATTAATGGTGGTCGTAAAATGAAATTAATAACTATTCTTTCCGGAAAAGGTGGTGTTGGAAAAAGCAGTATTGCGGCTTCCTTAGCAGTGTCTTTTTCAAAAGATAAAAAAATAATTTGCGCTGATTGCGATGTGGACGCTTCAAATTTATCTTTAGTTTTGGGCGCGGATGAATATGCGGAGTGGAAGGATATATCAACAAATGAAAAAGCTGTATTTGATTTAGACAAATGCAATTCCTGCAAAAAATGCTTTAATGAATGTCATTTCAACGCGATAGAATGGGTAAATAATAAACCCAAGTTAAAAGAATTTAGTTGCGAAGGTTGCGGCATGTGCGAACTGGTTTGTCCTCAGAATGCAATTTCCATGAAAAAAGTGAATAATGCAAAAATTGGTTATGCAAACACAAAATACGGGTTCGAGGTTGTTTCAGCGCAGCTAAATCCCGGGGAGTCAGGTTCTGGGAAAGTGGTTTTTGAAGTAAAGAAAAAAGCAAGAGAAAGGGGGTTTGATGTGGAGGTGATGTTTATTGATTCTGCGGCTGGAATTGGGTGTCCGGTGATAGCCTCGGTTGCCGGGTCTGATTATGCGGTTCTTGTAACTGAACCCACACCTTCAGGTTTTTCTGATATGAAAAAAGCTTTAGAAGTTATTGCTCATTTCAAAATTCCCGCGGGGATAATAATCAATAAATTTGACATCAATTTAAATCAAACCACTAAAATTGAGGACTTCGCAAAAATAAATAAATTGGAGCTTATAGAGAAAATACCTTTTGATAAACAATTTGCAAAAGCATTAACAGAAATGGTGCCAATAATTAAGTATGATGAAACTTATAAATTAATGTTTGATAATATTAAATCAAAATTGCTAAAAAAGATTGAATAAAAATGTTTAGAAAATAATTTTAAGACTATGTAAACTAGGTAATTATAAAAGAAAAAA
>QMZS01000032.1 GCA_003663295.1 Candidatus Aenigmatarchaeota archaeon
CTAAAAAAGATTTCTATTATCTTGCAAAAGGTATTGATTTTGCCATAGCTTCTGAAGGAGCATTAAAATTAAAAGAGATTTCGTATATCCACGCTGAAGGTATGCCTGCGGGAGAACTTAAACATGGCACACTTTCACTTATTGAAAAAGGAACGCCTATTGTTGTAATATGCCCAAAAGATTACACTTGGAAAGAAACCCTCAATAATACACAGGAAGCAAAATCCCGGGGGGGATTTATTATTGGCGTTTCTGATGAAAATAATGACCTTTTTGATGTATGGCTGAAAATACCTAAAGTGGAAGAAATATATTATCCTCTTGTTTCTGTGATTCCACTTCAATTACTCGCTTATTATACTGCAGTGGCAAAAGGCAACAATCCAGACAAACCACGGAATCTTGCAAAATCCGTAACAGTAAAATAAAATAATAATTATGGTGGACAAAAATATTTTCAGGGCTTATGACATAAGAGGTATTTACGGTAAAAACCTTGATGAAGAGACTATGAGAAAAATAGGCTGTGGTGTGGGAACTATAATGATAAGGAAAAATCTCGGTAAAGAATTTCTTATTGGAAACGACACCCGGGATTCAAGCGAAAAATTATCAAATGCGCTTATAGAAGGAATCACTTCCACAGGAATTAATGTGACCAATGTTGGGACAACTTCTTTCGGGGTAACTTTATTTTCAGGATGGAAACTAAAAAAAGATGTTATTGCATTTATAACCGCATCCCATAAACCCTTTGAATGGAATGGCATTAAGTTTTTTGATAAAGATTGCGTTGGTTTCTTTGAAGAAGATAATTTTGAAATCCGCAGAATGGTGATTAATGAAGATTTTGAAAATTCTGACAAAAAATGTTTGGTTGAAAAAATAGATATGAAAACTGAATACATCGAATATCTGAAGGGGAAATTTGACTTTGAAAAAAAATTAAAAATTGTTGTTGATTGCGGAAACGGATGCACGTGTTTAGTTGTTCCAGAGCTACTTAGAAAATTTAAAAATCTTGAAGTTATTGAATTGTTCTGCGACATAGATCCTAAATTCTCAGGCAGAGGTTCTGATGTTCAAGAAGAAAACCTGCAACCTTTAAAAAATAAAGTGGTTGAAGAAAATGCGGATTTTGGTTTTGCATTTGATGGTGATGGAGACCGAATCGGGATTGTTGACAATAAAGGTCATGTTCTTGAAACAGGGCAAATAGGAACAATTATCTGCGAGAACCTCATTTCCAATAATAACGGAAAGGTTATAGCAAATGTGGAAAATTCTATGGCTCTGGAAGAAGAAGTTAAAAAACTTGGGGGGGGAATAATCAGAATACCTGTAGGTCATACTTTCATGATGAGAGAAGCTCTCAAAAGCAAAGCAGTATTTGGTTTAGAAGCCTCAAAACATTTTGTAATCCCTGAATATTTCCCTTTTGATGATGCTACTGTGGTTGGATTAAAAATATGCGAAATAATTTCGATGCAGGGGAAATTATCGGACCTTGCGGAAAAAGTGAAAACCTATCCAAATGAAAGAATGAAATTTGAATGCAACGATGAAATTAAATTTACTGTTGTTGAAAATCTGAAAAATAAACTCTCAGAAGAATATGATAAGATTATCACAATGGATGGAATAAGAATTGACTTTGAAAACAGCTGGGTTTTGATAAGAGCCTCGAACACAGGACCTTCAATCAGAATAACTGCTGAAGCAAAAACATCTGAAAAACTAGCTGAATTAAAAAATAAATTCTCTGGACTTTTGATAGAAGAAATTAAAAAATGCAGGTCGTAATTTTAGCGGCAGGGAGAGGAACAAGAATGTTGCCCCTCACAGAAAACCGACCAAAACCTTTATTGAAAATCGCAAACAAAACAATTCTTGAGCACAATCTTGAACAACTTGAAGGTCTGGTGGATGAAATTATAATAATTATTAATTATAAAAAAGAAATGATTCAAGAATTACTTGGAGACTGCTATAAAAATATAAAAATAAAATATGTTAAACAAAAAGAAACTCTTGGAACAGGGAATGCTTTGGAAACCGCATCTGAATTGCTTGAAGATAAATTTCTTGTGATGTGCGGAGATGATTTATATTTTAAAGAAGATCTGCAAAAAGTGGTTTTGAAAGATCAATGCATTCTTCTCAAAGAAAGTAAGACTCCTGAAAATTTTGGTGTTGTGCTAACTGAAAATGGATTTGTTGCGGGGCTTGAAGAAAAACCGAATAACCCAAAAAGTAATCTCGTGAACACAGGACTTTATTTGTTAAATAAAAATATTTTTGGAATTAAATTAGATAAAACCAAAAGAGGTGAATTTGAACTCACTGATTATATCAAAGAAATTTCAAGGTTGGAGTTTATAATTGCGGACAACTGGTTTCCTCTGACTTATCCCTGGAACCTGCTTGACGCAAATGAATTTATTTTAAAAAAGATTGAGAAAAAAATAGATGGGACTGTAGAAGAAAACTGCCATATTGGAAAAAATGTTCGGATTGGCGAAGGCAGTATTGTAAAAAGCGGGGCTTACATTGAAAATAATGTGATTATCGGAAAAAACTGCAAAATTGGTCCGAACTGCTATATCCGGGGAAGCACTTCTATTGGGGATGGATGCCATGTGGGGAACGGAGTTGAGATAAAAAATTGCATCTTCTTTGAAAACTCAAATGCACCTCATCTGAATTATATTGGGGATTCAATAATTGGAAGTAATAGCAATCTCGGGGGTGGTACTATAATTGCCAATTTGAGGCATGATAATAAAAACATTCTTGTGAATATTAAAGATAAACTTATTAACACCAAAAGAAGAAAATTTGGAGCGATTGTAGGAGAGGGGGTAAAAACAGGTGCAGGCACCCTTATATACCCGGGAAGGAAAATTATGGGGGGTTGTTTCACAAAACCAAAAGAAATCGTGACAAAAGACATTTCTGAATGCAAATTATAGCAAAAAAGGTCTAATTAAAAATTTCTAATTTAAATAATGGAGAAGACTATTAAAATCCCTGAAGGTGTGGAAGCATCTTTTGAGAAGCTTAAATTAAAAGTTAAAGGTAAATTGGGGGAAGTTGAAAGAGATTTCTATAATAGAGGAACCGCAAATATAATTAAAATTGAGAAAATTGGTGAAGAAATTAAAATAAGTTCAAAAAAAGACAATAAAAAAGAAAAAGCTTTGATTGGGACAACTGTCGCCCATATCAATAATTTGTTTAAAGGAGTAATTTCCGGGTACAAATATGAATTAAAAATTGTATATGTGCACTTTCCTTTATCCGTAAAAAAAGAAAATAATGAAATTGTGGTTTCAAATTTCCTTGGACAAAAAGGAGATAAAAAAATGAAAATTCCTGAAAATGTGAAAATAGAGATAAAAAAACAGGACATTACAGTTTCTGGAATAGAAAAAGAACTTGTTGGACAAACCGCAGCAGACCTTGAGAAACTCACGAAAGTCTGCAAAAAAGACAGGAGAAGGTTTCAAGATGGTCTATTCCTAATAAAAAAAGCAATACCTTCAGAATAACTTAAGGACTTTTAATATTTGTAATTGTTAATTTAACTTAATACTTAACTTTTGCGGTATTTAAAAGATAAAATCTTTTTTTGATTGGGTCTTATGATACTGCCAGCAAATTGGGGTTGCGAATATTTACCTAAAAATATAATCAAATGAGAATGAAATCCTGTAAACAGACGAAAAAACTATTTATACCGCAAAAGTTACGTTGGTGGAGATTATATGACACTTAAAATTGGATTCTGAAAGATTTCATATTTTTTGTAAATAAATAAAATATCCATCTACGTAGAGCTCAGGTATATCTATAAAACTAAATTTAAGCTTTTCTCTTGGATTTTCTTGATTTTAATGGTTCTGATATCTTCCTGTGTCTTGCACAACTCAAACACACATGCAATTTACTTAAAGGTATCATCACATTATTTCTTGACATCTCTTTTCTCATACTGGCATCCAATACATTAACACTCCTGATTTGCGTAAAAGTCTTGTATTTTGGCACTTTCTTGCCGCAATAGGAGCATATTACTGTTAATTCATTTCCTCTCCCCTTCCCGTGTTTGTGGACTCTCTTATATGGTGCTCTTGCCATATATTATTATGTTAAAAATGCATAAATGCAACATCTGCAAGAAAAAATTCAAAGCGAGTAAAACCGGAAGAATACAAATTATTAAGAAGATTCCTGATGGGAAAAAAGAGATTTGGATTTGCCGGGACTGCGCTCCGATTGTCAAAGCGAAGCTTAAAGAAATTGATTTGAAGATATAAGTTCTAAATTAAAATCATTCTCAAGATAATTATGCCTCGGTAGCTCACTTGGTAGAGCAACTGCTTCGTAAGCAGTAGGTAGCGAGTGAACTCAAATACTAATTTGCATTGTTTATAGTTTCGTGAATTCGATCCTCGCCCGGGGCTAATATCTCTTATAAACACACAAAAAATTGAGATTAAAAATAAATTATCTTTCTTCGTTGACTCCTTTAAAAATGTTTCTTACCAACACAATATCTTCCACAGCATCAACTGAAGAATAAGGGACTATAACACCTTTCTTTTCGCCTCCAAGCATTTCAGAAAGAAAGGTTCCTCTAAATGCCTCAACAACAAGAGAAGTTACCCTGAATTTGCCCAAATCTACTTTAAAATCCTTCACTTTTCCGCAGTATTTTCCATCAAGAGTGAAAACATCTTTACCCACTACTTCTGAAAAAGACTTTACATTTACCGCCATAACTATATAAGGAAATAATAAATTATTTATACCCTTTTTGGTTAAAATCAAGAGCAATATTGCAGATTATCCCACCCATAAATAACCTTGATTTGCAATATAAAATTAATTCTTAATAGGTTATGGCAGTTAGTGTAGAAAGCTTGATGAGGAAGAGGGAGAATATAAGAAACCTTGGCGTGATAGCTCATATCGACCACGGAAAATCAACATTCTCAGATAACCTTCTTTCAGGAGCTGGAATGCTGTCAGAAGAACTTGCGGGAAAACAGTTATACACAGACTTTGACAAGCAGGAACAGGAAAGAGGAATTACTATATTCTCCGCAAATGTATCTATTGTTTATCCTTATAATGGAACTGATTATCTCATTAATTTAATTGATACTCCAGGACACGTTGACTTCGGAGCTGACGTCACAAGAGCAATGCGGGCTGTTGATGGGGCAATTGTTGTTATATGCGCTGTTGAAGGTGTAATGCCTCAGACAGAAACCGTTTTAAGACAGGCCCTGAAAGAAAGAGTAAAACCAATACTTTTCATTAACAAAACAGATAGATTAATCAAAGAATTAAAATTAAGTCCTGAAGATATGCAGAAAAGATTTGAGGGTTATATAAAAGATGTTAATGAACTAATCCTAAAATATGGTGAACCTGAATTCAGGGAAAAATGGCTGGTCAATGTATTGGATGGAAGCGTTACTTTTGGTTCCGCATACAAAAACTGGGCCATCTCAGTTCCTTTTATGCAGAAAACAAAAATGAGTTTTAAAGAAGTTATTGAATTGACTGATTCGGACAAAGAAAAAGAACTGGCAAAAAAAGCCCCTCTGCACGATGTTATTCTTGAATCTATTATTAAACACATTCCAAATACGGCTGAAGCCCAGAAATACAGGATAGCTAAAATATGGCAGGGTGAACTGGGAGAAGGTGTTGGAAAAAATATGGTGGAATGCAATCCCAATGGAAAACTTTCCGGGGTCATTACAAAAGTTATTCCAGACCCTCACGCAGGTCTTGTTGCAACAGCAAGATTATTTTCAGGAAGTCTGAAAGGGGGTGAAGAAATATATCTTGTAGGACAGCACAAAAAACAGAGAGTGCAGCAAGTTTCTGTTTACAATGGTCCTAAAAGAACAAATATCACCAAGGCATTATCAGGGAATATTATTGGTATTGTTGGTCTTGGAGAAGCTTTCTCCGGGGAAACAATATGCAATGCAGATGAAAAGATACCTCCTTTTGATTCCATTAAACATATCTTTGAACCTGTTGTAACAAAATCCATTGAACCAAAAAATATTAAAGATCTTTCAAAATTAATTGATTTCCTTAAAAGGGTTAACAGGGAAGATCCAAGTCTTGAAATAAAAATAAATGAAGAAACCGGGGAATATTTGGTTTCAGGTCTCGGCGAGCTTCATATTGAGGCAAAAGTTGAGAGGGCTTTGAAAGATGAAGGAATTGAAATTAAAAGTTCAACACCAATTGTTGTTTACAGAGAAACTATTGAAGATGTCACGCCTCAGCCAGTGGAAGGAAAAAGTCCAAACAAACACAATAAATTTTATATAATTGCAGAACCTTTGGAAGACTCTGTTTTCGAGGCTTTGAACTCGGGAGAAATCCCGGAAGAAAGTCTTACCAAGATAAAAACTGAAACGATTGAAATGTTTATCAAAAATGGATTGGAAAGAGATGAAGCAAAAAAGATTCTTGATGTTTACAATAAAAATGTGCTTATCAATGCAACAAAAGGAATTCAATATTTAAATGAAACTTTTGAATTATTGAAACAGGCATTCAAAGATGTATGCGAAGAAGGTCCACTTGCAAAAGAACCTTGTTCAAAATTAAAAATTAAAATCGTTGATGCAGAACTTCACGAAGATGCAATTCACAGGGGTCCCGCCCAGGTTATCCCTGCGGTAAGACAGGCAATCCGAGACGCTCTTTTGGAATCAAAACCCAGGATCCTTGAACCTTTGCAGATTATTAGGGTTGACACACCTGAAGAAATTATGGGTGAAGCTATGAATAAAATCCAGAATAGGAGGGGTCAGGTTCTTAACATAGAAACTGAACAAGGGGCTTCCATAATCAAAGCCAAGATGCCTGTATCAGATATGTTTGGTTTTGAAGGCACATTGAAATCCGCAACCGGAGGGAAAGGTTTTTATTCTTTGATTAATGTTGTGTTTGAAAAACTTCCTGTTTCGCTTCAGGAACATACTATTGCAAGAGTTCGGGAGAGGAAAGGGTTGGAGTAAATTGTTTAAAAGACTTTTTATTAATTGATTTGAAATTTACCTTGGTTGGTAAAATATAATTTAAACTGCGTAACTTAACATTGGAATAAATACCCATATTTGATTTTGTTAAAATAAATCCATCTAATACCGATTTTAGTTGTTTTAACAATTTTTACAAACCGCGCAACTTGACCTCTGGGGATTAAAATAAATTATCTAAAGGGCTCTTTACGTTTTTTATTAACTGATTTGAAACCTGCAAGTAAATTTGAGTTGTTTTTATGTCTGAATGACCTAAAAGTTTTTGGATTATTTTTAAATCAATTCCCTGTTCCAGTAAATGAGTTGCAAAACTGTGTCTTAAAGTATGCGGGGAAATGTTCTTTTTTATTCCTGCCTTTTTTGAAGAATTTTTTATTATTTTTTGAATTGTTGCGGTGGTAAGTTTTCCGGTTCTGGAAGAAGGGAAAAATATATCTTCGTTGTTGAGATTGGAATAAGATTTTAAGTTTTCTTTTATAGAATTTGGAATTTTTACAAATCTATCTTTTCTACCCTTTGCAAGTCTTATATAAATTAAGTTTTCTTCAAAATTAAAATCATTCTTTTTCAGGTTAATTACTTCTGAGACTCTTAGTCCGCAACCATATAGAATTTGCAAAATTAATTTGTGTTTTATATTGGGTGTAGAATTGATCAATCTTCCTGCTTCTTCAGGAGTTAAGATTTCAGGGATTTTTTTGTTTCTTTTTGGATGCGGTAATTTAACTGATTTTTTAAGAATCACTTCAAAAAAGAAAGAAATAACACTAATCATATGCGAAACACTAGAAGGTTCCTGATTTTCTAATTTTTCCAGAATATAAGATCTAAATATATCTTCGTCCAAAGTTTTTCCTTTTGAATAATTTAAAAAATGAGCTACAACAAACAAATAAGATTTAATGGTCTTTTTTGAAAAATTTCGGAGTTTAGTTCTTCCTTTAACTTACCCAACCGAGATTCCATTATCAATTATTATTCAAATAATTATTAAGTTCATATAATACCCTAAATTGGTGCGGTATCCTGACTTCAGTTATGATACCATGATGTTATATCCAATCGCAGGGTAAATTTTTAAATGGGGTTGCCGCCTTAGTGCTTCGCACAGATTGACTCGGCTTCGCCTCGAAGAAAAACTTCTCTTAACCGACCAACGGGACGGGAAAATGCTTCGCACTTTCTATAACAAAGGTTAAGAGGTTCGCTTTCGCTCTCCCAAATTTTTCTAATATTATAAGGGGGGTTCCTAACAAATACTATCGGCATGATACCCATACACAAACTTTATATATATGTATTAATAGTTATTAATAATATGGCTAAAAAACTAATTCTTGATTCTGATAATGCTCTTTGGAAAAAGGTATTAAAACATAAAATAGATATGGGCTTCAAAAATATGAATGAAGCAGTCTTAGATTTAATTAAAAGGGGGTTAAACTATGGTAGGAATTAATAATCTATTTTTACAAAAGAAACAAGAATTTGATAAAACTTATTCTTCTCAATCTGAATTTACTGCAAACATTCCAAATCATTTAACTCTTAACAAAAAGTGCAACATAAAAAGCAAGAAAAATAAACCAAATGAAGAGTACTATAAATGGCAATTTTTCCATTCTTTAATATCCTCGGGATTATATCAAAAAGATTATATTGGCTCTGAAATTTCTTTTCCAAAAGGAAATAAAAACTCTGCACCAATAAAAATGGACGGTGCAATATTTGATAATCCTATTTGGTTTGATTGGTACAAAAAATTTCACAATAATAAGAGTCAAGAAGCATTAGACTGGTTAAGAAAACATTTAATTGTTGTGATTGAATTCAAAAAGGAATATTCAAAAGATACAGAAACAGTTTATAATCAACAACTAAAACCAGCAATGAAAGAATCGGAGTGTGATTTTTGTTTAGGTATTATTTATGATACTGAAAGATTATATTTATTTCAAAAGAAAGGACAAAATTATTTGAGGTTGGATGAGTCGTATAATCTCAAAGGAGATAAAAGCACAACCAAGGATTTATCAATTCATTTGACTGACGCGTATTATAAAATACCTTCATTTAAACAAGTTGAAAAGAGAACTGTCGAAGTTGTTATTGATCGTTCAAAAAGAACCGTAGATGATTTGGATATAGTGACAGGAGTCTTTAGCAATCAAATTAATGATTCAATTTCAGATATTCTTAAAACATTTGATAAAGTAAGTCTAGATAATCAAAGAGGATATGAAATATTAATCCAAATGATTGCCCTTAAAATATTTGATGAAAAGAAGAACGAATGGTTAAAATATTATATTCAAGATTCTGAAAATAAAGATTTGAA
>QMZS01000033.1 GCA_003663295.1 Candidatus Aenigmatarchaeota archaeon
AATCCAAAATCAAGTTGTTGCACAATGAAGGAAAAAAAAAGTCAGAAAAAAATATTAAATCAAGATTGAAATATTTATTTAAAAAATCAACTTCCGCAAAAAAGAATATACCAACTGCGAAAGAAAAAATAACAAATAACAAATTAATTAAAAAAAATAAAACCAAAAAAATAAAAAAAGAATCTATTGTTTCTTTGAAAAGGAAATCCGGAAAGGATTTATTGGATAGGCTAACTGTTGCTGAGGTTATGAAAAAAGCGGAGGTTATGGATATTGATTCTCTGGTTGTTGAGGTGGTGAGAGAATTTTCAGAAAAGAATTGCACTGGTATTTTTATTTCAAAAAAAGAAAAAATTGTAGGGCTAATTATTCTGCCAGATATACTTGAAATATTAAGGAAGAAGAAAAAAATTGCTAAATTAAAAGCAGGAGAAATTATGGGGGAACTTATATGTATGAATAAAAAAGATAGTTTGTCAAAAGCAATACTTGGCATGCATATGCATAAATCAGGATGTATTGCGGTTAAGGACCATAAAAAAGTTATCGGAGTGGTAACAAGAAGCATGATTTTGAATAAAATCGCAAAAAATATATTTGCAACAGAAAATGAGGGGCTAGTCAAGAATATAATAGAGACGAAGGTAGATAAGCTTTTAGATCTTTTGAGGAAAAAAGAGACAAATATGAAAGAACTGGAAGAAAAATTAAACCTTGACAATGAAAAAATAGAAGAGTGGCTGGAAATATTAAAAAACCACAATTTAATTAAGTATAAGAAATCATTATTTGGAAAATTATTGATAGAAAATGTTAAGTAAGTATAAAATTGAGTTGGAGGATTATGGCGTTGGTATAGAGATTTCAAAAAGCAAAGATGGTTTTGTTACAAATTATTTCATAAAATTTTTGGAATTAGATGAAGGTACTAAGGCGGTGTACGAAGAAATTAAAGACAGGTTAATAACACAACTTCAATTGGTTTCTTATAACACAATAGATAAAAAGAAAAGGATTACTGATGATTTTAGGACTAAAGCAAGGGATGAAGTGGAAAAACTTATTCCAAAGATAGAAGACAATAAGAAGAATTATTTGGTTGGAATGATTGTTCATGAGATGCTTGGTTTGGGAAAATTGGAAATTTTGTTGAATGACCCGGAATTAGAAGAAGTTGTAATTAATTCCAGCAAAGAACCTGCGCAGGTATATCACCGGAAATTTGGGTGGCTGGTTACAAATATAATTCCAAAAAGCGAAGATGAAATATTGAATTATTCTTCAATTATCGGGAGAAAGGTTGGGAGACAGATTACAAATCTCACTCCTTTGTTGGATGCGCATCTTCCGAATGGAGATAGGGTGAATGCAACTTTGGCTCCTATTTCAAATGACGGGAATACAATAACAATCAGGAAATTCAGGAAGATTCCGTGGACAATTTCAGAATTTATTTCAAATAAAACACTTGATGCGGAAGTTGCGGCTTTGTTTTGGCTTTCAATTCAATATGAATTGAATATTCTTGTATCCGGCGGAACAGGAACCGGAAAAACAAGTTTTTTAACAAGTCTGATGCCATTCATCCCTCCGAATCAGAGGATATTGTCAATAGAAGATACAAGGGAGATAAAATTACCTGATTTTTTGCATTGGGTTCCTATGGTTACAAGAGAACCAAATCAGGAAGGGAAGGGCAAGATTGATATGTTGGATTTGCTTGTAAATTCCCTGAGGATGAGGCCTGACCGGATAATTCTTGGTGAAATAAGAAGAAGCAGGGAAGCGGAAGTATTGTTTGAAGCCATGCATACAGGTCATAGTGTTTATTCAACTATCCACGCTGATACTGCGATTCAGACTTATAGGAGATTGATTAATCCCCCCATATCCATCCCGGAAACTCTGCTGGATGCAATTGATCTGTTTGTTGTGATGTTTAGAGATAGGAGGAAAGGAATAAGGAGAGTTTATGAAATAGCGGAGATACCATTTTCAAAAGGAAAAAATTTCGAGAAGATAAATCTTTTGTATAAATGGAATTCTAAATCAGATCAGATATTTAAATATCATGAAAGCAAGAAAGCAATCAACAAGTTAAAAGTATTGACAGGGTTTGGTGATTTGGAAATAAAAAGAGAACTGAGCAATCGCAAGAAAGTGTTGGAATATCTGGTTAAAAAGAATATTAAAGATGCGGCTACAGTTGAACAATATATTTCTTCTTATATAAAAGACCCGGAGAAATTGATGAAAAAAATAAGATGAAAAAAATAAGAAAAATAGGGAAGCTTTTACTCCCTTTATTTCCGAGTTTAGGCGTTAGATTAAAACAGGCTGAGATGGAGGTATCTGCTGAGAATTATCTTGGCAAATCAATAACAGTCTCTTTATTTTTCGGATTTATTGGTTTGATTAGCATGATTTTGTTTAATATGATTGTGAATCCCGGTGGAAATTTTTTAGCTTTTGTGGTTTTTATTCCAGTTTTCTTGTTCATGGTTGTTTTTATGTATATCTTAGCGGGTCCGAGCATGGTTGTTTCAAAAAGGGTTGTGAATATTGAAGCCAATCTTCTTTTTTCTTTAAGACACTTGTTGGTTGAAATGAGATCTGGAATAAATAATTATGATTCTTTTGTCTCGTTGAGCAAATCAGATTACGGTGCGGTGTCTGCTGAATTTTCGAAGTTGGTAAAAAAGATTTCATATGGGGTTTCTGAAACGCAGGCTCTAGAAGAACTGATGATTAAAAACCCAAGCACAAATTTTAGAAGAGTAATTTGGCAGATACTTAATGCGATTCGTTCGGGTTCAGACCTTTCAGGGATTATTGAGGAACTTGTTAAAGAATATTCTCTTGACCAGAGAACTAAAATTAAGATGTATGGTAATCAGTTGAATTCCCTTGCTTTAGTGTATATGATTTTTGCAATAATAATGCCTTCTATAGGAATTACTTTCTTAATTATACTTTCTTTCTTTTCAGATTTTGCGATAAATGAAGGAGTTTTGACTTTAATATTATTGATTATTATTGTATTCCAGTTTGTGTTTATAGGGGTTGTTAAATCAAAAAGACCCCAGATAGAATAATTATGGGAAGGTATGTTGAATGGGTTGAGAAATATATAAAATATAGTGATTTCAAGATTGAGGTTGATACTTTTATTAAAATTACTTCTTCGCTTCCGTTGGTATTTTTAATTTTAGGATTAATTTTATATCTTTTCTTTGGGTGGATATATTGTTTGGTTCCTTTGGCAATTCTGATAATTGTTGAAGGTTTAATGCATCTTATTTTGGTGATTGTTTCAAATAAAAGGGCTTCTTTGGCGGATGAGATGTTGCCTGATGCTTTGAGATTAATTTCTTCCAATTTAAGAGCGGGGTTGATTCCAGAGAAAGCTTTGCTTGTAAGCGCTAGACCTGAATTTGGTCCTCTAAGCGAACAGATAAATGAAGCAGGGAAATTTTTAATTGTGGGACGGCAGATAAAAGACGCGTTTGAGGCAATACCCGCTAAAATAAATTCTCCTACTTTAAGGAGAACATCAAATCTGATTGTTGAAGGAATTGTGAAGGGGAGCAGTCTTTCTCTGTTGCTTGAAGGTCTGGCGGATGATATAAAAAGCACCTCTATGTTGAGGAAAGAAATAAAGGCTCAGGTAACTGCTTATTCAATGTTTATATTTCTTGCATTGAGTTTTGGAGCTCCTTTGCTGTATTCAGCATCATTGTTTTTAACTGAAACTTTAATTGGTCTTGGAACTGTTCTGCCTGACGAGCCATTGGCAACAGGAACAATTCAGTTAACCATGTCAGGAGTTAATTTGTCTAAAGAGTTTCTTCTATATTATTCTATAGCTATGATGGTTATATCTTCGATATTTGGCGGGATCTTGATAGGGTTGATTCAGGAAGGCAAAGGATTTGCGGGTCTTAAATATATTGGTATGTTGTTGGTAATAGATTTGACTCTGTTTTATATAATTAAATTTATGGTATTGAGTTCATTTGCTGTTTTCTAATTTATGATATATGATGGAACTATTTAATCAAATTATCTACAAATTATTCCCGGTAAGAAAATTCATCTCAAAGAGCATATTTCTGTTAAAGAACTGAAGAGATTAATCATAAAAGAGAGCAACAATCCTGTTAGGGACCGCTTTTTATAGATACCCCAAGTTTATTTAGGAGATACGTTATCCAAAGCAGGTGAAATGTTAGGTGTCTTAAGTTGACATTTACTAATTTTTGATTTTTCACACACGAATTTGACAGTTATGGTAAATTTATGAAAGTTAAGTCAAAAAAATGATCTATCCGAATTTTAACCTCATAAACAAAAGAATTTTGATGTGGAATTGCCTGAAAAAACCACCAAAAAATATTTATCTGTCAAATTATATTCTTGGATGAAATAGGGGATGAGCTGTTAAAGTTAGGATCTAGGAAAACAGGGAAGAGAATAAACTACAAAGCAACTTATATTATTTGATATTTAAATATATATAATAGAAAATCCAGAATTGATTGGTTTGCTTTATTCATGCGGTTCTAAGAAATTTAATGATATTGTAGAACTCCATATAAAGAGGAAGGAATTTGCGGAGTTGATTTATAATTTAACCAATCTTGCGGAAATGAAACTAACACCCAAAGGATACTTTATATCTATCTCAGTAAAAAATCCAGTTGAAAAATTAGGACTTGATAAAAATAAGATTCCTGATTTTAAAAATGAAATTGAGAGAATTGGTTTTTTGAGGGTAAAAGTTCAATTTCAATAGCAGCCACAGTTATAAAAATATCCGGGAAAAAAGAATAACTTGAAGAGATAAAAAAACTTTTGAAATTAGAAGATACAACTTCAATAATTTACAGGAATGGGAAATCTTATAGATTATATCTTGAGGGGAAGAAAAGATGCAAGATTTTTAGGAACCGGATTGGTTTTTTGACTGGAGAAAAGAAAGAGAAGCTTGATAAGATGCTTCCGGTTGGTATTCAAATAGATATTTATTCAATTGATAAGATTTTTCATTCTTTGAAAAATGAGATGAAAATCAAACCCTTGTGCGTAGGGTAGAAAAACAGCATTTACGGGACGTTAATCATTAAGTTTATAGCTCAGTCAATCATATCGTTGTTGAGAGATATGATTGCAAAGAACTTGGGTATATATTACTCAAGCCATTTTCTTCAATTCAAGTACCCTCAAAACCTCAAAATTAGGATTTTCTATTCTCACCATAATTTCAGGTTGGATATACCTTTCTCCATTGTATTCTTTTATTTTCCCGATAAGGTCAACTAAATCACCTTTTTCAATAGTTTCAATTATATCAAGTTCTTTGAATATCTTGCACCTGATTGTATCTGTAGTATCATCAAGCGTCAAGCTGGCGTAATTACCGTCCTCAGAAACATATTTGTCAAGAACTGTTGCTAGAATTCTAACTCTTGAAATCTGCGTTCCATCTTCCATTTCAACATAATTTGGGGTATACTTGTCTTCTTCAGATGTTCGGTCTATCTGAACATATTTCCCCATATTTGCGGTTTTTATATCCATTTTATGAGCAACTTGTCTTTCCTGCATAATTAAATATAATTAATTTAGGTTAGGCGATAATTTTGATTATACTTGAATATATATTATGGAAAATCCAGAACTTACGGGTTTATTGTATTCCTGCGGTTCAGTGAAATCGAAAAATATAATTGAGATTCAGACCAAGAGAAAGGAACTTGCGGAGTTGATTTGCAACATGACAACTCTCGCAGATATAAAAACCAATTCCAGAGGTTATTCAGTTCAGGTAACTGGAAAGAATTTGATTAAAAATTTTGGCATCGATAAAACTCAAATTCCTGATTTAGAGGATAAAAAAAAGAGAACAGATTTTCTGAGGGGATTCTTTGAGGGAAAAAGTTCAATATCAATTATAACCAGAATTATAAGGATCTCCGGGAAAAAAGAACAACTTGAAAAGATAAAAAAACTTTTGAATTTTGAGAATGTTGATTCAGTAATTTATCCGACTGGAAATTATTACTCTTTGTATATCGAGGGGAAAAACAGGTGTGAAGTTTTTAGGGATAAAATAGGGTTTTTAACCAGAGAAAAGAAAGATAAACTGGATAAACTGATTTCGTTTGGAATTTGAATATATATTTTAAAATAGATATTTCACCGCAGAAATTTTGAAACATTTAAATTTTATTTCCAATTATTTTAATGAATGTGGGGATACTCGGCGGAGGTCTTACAGGATTAACCCTAGGATATTTACTGAAGAAACAAAATATTGATTTTGAAATACTTGAAAAAAACAAGGAATGCGGAGGTCTCTGCAGGACTATTCAGGAAGAAGGATTCACATTTGATATTGCGGGAGGACATATAATTTTTTCAAAAGATCAGGAAATTCTAAATTTTAAATTGAATATTTTGGGTGATAATAAAGTGATGAGTAAAAGAAATACGAAAATTCTTTACAAAAATTCTTTTATTAAATATCCTTTTGAGAATGGATTATCAGGTTTATCAAAGGAAGATAATTTTGAATGTTTGAATGGATTTATAAAAACCATAAATCAGAAATATGATGCTCCAAAAAATTTTAATGAGTGGATCTACCAGACTTTTGGAAAAGGAATTGCGGAGAAGTATATGATTCCTTATAATGAAAAGATATGGAATTTCAAAACAGATGAGATGGCAACTTTTTGGGTTGATGGCCGGATACCAAAACCCCCTTCAAAAGATATTATAAAATCTTCTCTTGGAAGCGAAACAGAAGGTTATGCACACCAGTCTCATTTTTATTATCCCAAGTGCGGGGGGATTCAGGCACTTACAAATTCAATTGAAGAAAAAATAAAAGACAAAATAACTAAAGAGTTCGGGATAACTTTGATAAAAAAGGAAGATAGAAAATGGATTGTTTACCAAGACAATGAAAAAAAAGTATTTGATCAAATTGTTTCAACAATTCCAGTGATTGATTTAGTAAAACTGCTTGACGAAGTTCCGGAAGGAATAATAAATGCAATAAATAATTTGAAATACAATTCATTGATAACGGTTATGCTCGGATTGGATGTTGATAAATTAAATGATTTGCACTGGTTATATATTCCTGATAAAAATGTTTTGCCTCACCGACTTGTTTTTCCAAAAAATAATACTCCAAACACAACCCCGGAGGGAAAATCTTCTATTGTGGCTGAGGTAACTTTCAATGAGGGGGATAATATTTCTAAAATGAGTGACGAAGAAATTATAGAAAAAATAATCTCCGATTTGGATGAGAAAAAAATAATTGATAAAAATCTTGTGTGTTATCAGAAACTTATAAGGCTAAAGTACGCCTATGTTGTTTATGATTTGGAATATGAAAAAAACATAGTAAAAATTCATAAATTTTTTGAAGAGTTGGGTATCGATTTGTGCGGCAGATTTTCAGAGTATCGATATATAAATATGGATGGTTGCATAAAATCCGCAATGAATTATGTTGAATCTAATAATTTTACGCAGTAAATTATGATATCCGTAATAATTCCAACCTACAATGAAGAAAAAAATATTGAAAATTGTCTCAAATCTTTGTTAAACCAGATATTACTGAGAAAAGAATTTGAGATTATTGTTGTTGATGGCAAAAGCAAGGACAAGACAGTAAAAATTGCAAAAAAATATGCTGACAAAGTAATACAACAAAAAAGTAAAGGTATTGGGGGAGCAAGAAATGATGGAGTTAAGTTGGCGAAATATGATTTAATTGCAACAACCGATGCGGATTGTCTGGTTCCGGAAAACTGGTTTGAAAATATAATTTCTGCTTTTAAGGACGAAGAAATTGTGGCTGTATGCGGTTCTGATGGTCCAATAGAAAACAGCATAAAAGCGAATATTATATTTTTATTGATAAGGAATTTTATCAGAGTTTCTTCTTATTTTGGTATTTATTGTCTTGGGGGAACAAATTCTGCGTTTAGAAAAAAAGCTTTTCTCAAGATTGGAGGCTATAGGGATTTGCCACATTCAGATGATGCAGATTTGGGTTTTAGGTTGAAAAAAGTTGGAAGGATTAAATATATCAGGAAGTTATTTGTCAGATTTTCAGTAAGGCGTATGGAAAAAGACGGTTATATAAATATAATCTGGACTTGGTTGAAAGGAGATATTTTGTTGTTATTGAATAAACCAATCAAAACAAAAAAGAGGTATATTAAACAAGATTATAATTAAATAATTTTTTTATATAACTTGAGTAAATCGTTGCTCGTTTTATTTATATAATAATTTTTTACAATTTCTTTGCTGTTTTTTGAAAACTCTTTTATTAATTTTTCATTTTCTGCTAATTTTTTAATCTTTATGGTTAAATCCTCAGAATCTTCCGGCTTTGCAAGAAATCCATTAATTCCTGATTTTACAATTTCTTTTGCGCCAAATTTGTTCACTCCAATTATAGGCAACCCTGCGTTCATTGCCTCAAGAAAGGTGATTGGATGCACCTCACTATCCGAAGGCGAAACAAAAATATCTGAACTGAGGTATAGTGAGTACAGCAACTCATTTTTTACATATCCCAAAAATTTGACATTTTTTAATTTTAGTTTCTTTGCTATTTTTTTGTATATTTTTAGGTATGGTCCTGAACCGCCAAGAAGTAAAAATATTTTTTCATCTTCAAGAGTTTTCATACTTTTTAGCAAAACATCAATTTTTTTTTCAAAGCCCATCCTACCAATAAACAAAACTATTTTGTTATTTTTAGAAAACTTGTATTTTTTGGCAAGGT
>QMZS01000034.1 GCA_003663295.1 Candidatus Aenigmatarchaeota archaeon
AGATTATCTTATTAATGAATTTGAAAAAATTATAAAATCCGCGGATAAATTCGCGAGACATGCTGAAAGAAAAACTATTATGCCTGATGATATAAAACTTGCTGTAGAGAAAATCAAATGATTCGGAATTTAGTTATTACTAATCTGTAAATTATTTAGTTAATTTGTTATGAAAACAAATATTAAAGGGTGCTACCCAGCATTTATAACCCCTTCTAAAAAAGGAGATGATGTATGCAATTATCCGATAAATTATGAAGGTGTGGATGAACTTTTAAAATATGTGCTTAACAGGGGTATTGATGGTGTTGTTGCGGGATGCACTGGTTCAGCTTCTTTATTGTCTCATGATGAACAAATAGAACTTGTTAGGTGTGTTAATGAAAATATACCGAAAAAGAAAGGAAATACTTAATCTAAACAGAGCTTTGGGAGAGATCAATAAATAAATTAATCCTTAAATCACAGCTTAGATTCATAACTCTGTTTTATTAAAGATATTGCATAATCAACTTCCTCCAAAGAAGAAATTTTAAAAACACGATCGCCGGTTGTCCAATGTCCCACTTCGGTACAATCTTCTGCAATATTTTTTTGGTCATTCAAATCGTTTTTAGATATATCCAAATAAACTTTCACTGCGTTAGCTTGAATAACAATTTCTGTGAAATTCCTATCCAATTCATAAGCAACATAATGTTTGAGTGGTTTCTCATTAATCTTATTATCTAAATTTATAATTTTCTCCCCGAGTTCTCTAAAAATTTCTTTTATCTTATTTGATTTTCCATTTAAATGGTCTTCAACCGTATATTCTTTATAAACTATTTGTGTTTTCTTTGATTTTTTTGTTCCAATTTTTCTATTTGATAAATCTATATTTTCAACAAATAAAACATCATTATCATAAAAAATATATTTTTTCAATTCAATATTTTCAGATATTCTATTTACCGCATATTTATCATATTCATTATAGGACTGAGCAATTAGAATTAACCTTGGTACATCCCAATTAACTTTTATATTTGAACCCAATTTTTTCTGCACCAATAATTCAAAATCTCCTTTATGGTCAACAAGCCAATCAAGATAAAATAATCCTTGATTTATTACATTATCCTTCTCGTTTTCTTTGTATTCAATGATAACCGGAGAATCCTCCTCATCTAAACCTAATGTATCAATTCTGCCACCATGAGTTGTTGTAAATTCAGTGGCCAAAAATCTAATTCCAAAAATTTCTTCCAAATTTATCTCAAAAAGTTTTTGAAGTTCTTTTTCATTTCTGAATTTCTTTACTCTTGCTTTTTTTACCTTAGTTTCAGATAATATTTGAAAGATTGACATAATCCTGATATCTATAAAATAAGTTAAATATTCTTAAACCTATAAATACCTTATATCTGGCTATATTAATTATGGAATCTATTTCTACTACGGGAAATAAAAAAGGTCTTGCCCAGATTCTCCTGTTTTTAAAGCACGCGAAAAAGATTGAAGGGAAAACCAAGTTTCAGAAGATGATGTTCCTTGCGCAAAAAGAAAACAAACTGAGCAAAGAGTTTGAGTTCATAAAATACAACTATGGTCCTTACTCTTTTGAACTCACAAAAGATATTGAAGCTCTGGAAAAAAAAGGATTCCTGACTATTGAGAAAGAAGAGTTTTCAACAGACAATGAATTTTCAGGCAAGAGATTTCTGTTTAAATTAACAAAAAAAGGAAAAAAGTTCGTGAAAGACAATAAGAATGATTTTGAAATAGATTCAAAAGTCATAACTGAAACCGTAAAGAAATGGAATAAAAAACCCATGGGTGATATTATCAGATATGTGTATTCAAAGTATATGTGAGCTATGGGCGGGGTTTCTGATAATTACCAACATTTAGAAAACAATATAAATAATCTGGGCGATGAACTTAGGGAACCTATAAAAGAAATGAAAATAAGCGAAGATAAAAAATTATTTCTTGTAAAAAACGATTATCACCAGCTTCCAATTCAATTGTTAAGTCACCAAAGAATAAGGCTCCCTGATGAATTAAATGAAAACCTGATCAAAAAAATGGATGGGTCCCCGAATTTAAGAAATCTTCTTTGCGTTGACCTGCAGAACTATTTATTAAATATTCTCAAAGACACTCATTTTTATTATAATGTGCTAAAAGAAAATAAAAATTGTGATGAATTAAATAAAATGAAGTCAGCTATATCCGATATCCATCATGAAGAACACCGCGACCTGAGAAAAGTAAAATTATTTGGATTTGTTTCAAATCAGGATAATATGAACCAAACAATTCAAGACGAATTGGAACTAAATTGTTATCATTCATTTTCAAAATATTACCAGCATTCGATGGAAAAATATAATTCAGGAAAATTTAATTTTGAAACCCACCTCATAAAACCAACTCTGGAACTTTTAAAAATAATTAACTTTGACAAATATATCACAGATAAAAAAACCTATATTTATCTGGATAAAGAAGAAATAATGCACCCCAACCTGCAGAACTTTTTATCCTGCCTGCAATACCACACTTTTTTTGAAGATTATGTTAATTCAAAATTTAATTCCAAAAATACAACAAAAAATCCAATAATCCTAATCAACCCTGAAAAGAAAAAATGTGGAAACAAAATTTATGGACTTGAAGGGTATATGGAATTAGACGGAACCCTCATAACAAAAAATAATGAGCTCATTTTGATTGAATGCAAAAACAGTTGGAACCTGACAGAAGACCATTTAATCAAATTCTGCGGCAAAGCCTCGCTCGTTGAAAAAATATACGGAATAAAAACAAAAAAATTTATTTTCTCAACAGGATACCGAAGACCTTTCTGCAAAAATCTCGAGAAATTCCCTGACCTGGAAGATATTCAGATATTTGACATCAACGATTTTAGAAATGGGTTCAAAAGACTGGATAAGTTAATTAAATAAACAAATAAGTATATATATTATGAAACAAGTACTTTTCTTTTCAGAAATAAGGTACAAAGATATTCCAAAAGTCGGAGGCAAAAATGCTTCACTTGGAGAAATGTATACTCAACTAAAAACAAAAGGTATCAGAGTGCCAAATGGTTTTGCATTGACTTCAGGAGCTTACGATTATTTCATCAAAGAAAATAAACTTGACAAAGAAATAAAACATATCCTTTCTGATTTGGATACTCACAATATAAAAAGTCTAAGAATAAAAGGGAAACAGATAAGGGACTTAATTCTTAAATCAAAAATTCCTGAGAAACTTGAAATTGAAATTTTAAAAAGTTATAAAAAACTCTGCAAAGAAAATGGGAAAGATATTAGTGTTGCGGTTAGAAGTTCAGCAACCGCAGAGGATCTTCCTGACGCAAGTTTTGCGGGACAGCAGGAATCTTATTTAAATATAAATGGTTATAAAGAACTGTTAAAATCAGTCCTACTATGCTATTCTTCATTGTTTACTGACAGAGCTATTTCCTACAGAAAAGATAAAGGATTTAGCCAGTTCTCAGTAAAATTGTCTATAGGTGTTCAGAGAATGGTTAGAAGCGATATTGCAGGTTCAGGGGTGATGTTTACTCTTGACCCTAACACAGGATTCAGGAATGTTGTGTGCATTGAAGGAAGTTATGGGCTTGGAGAATATATTGTAAAAGGGATTGTAAAGCCAGACTTATTTTATGTGTTCAAACCAACAGGAAAAATTATTAAGAGGGAACACGGGGACAAAAAAATTAAATTGGTGTATTCCAAAACAGGAACAAAACAGGATAAAGTTGAATTAAAAGACCGGAACAAATATTTCCTAACTGATAAGGAACTTGAAGAACTTGCGGGATATGCAATGAAAATTGAAGAACACTATAAAAAACCAATGGATATTGAATTTGCAAAAGACGGGAAAGATAAAAAATTGTATATTGTGCAGGCAAGACCTGAAACCATCCACGCAAAGAGCAATGAAATTGAAAAATATATCCTGCTAAAACAGAGCAAAAAATTGATTGGAGGGCTTGCTGTTGGAAGAAAAATTGGTTCAGGAAAAATTCATATTATAAAAAATATAGACCAGATGGAAAAATTCAAAAAAGGCGAAATTTTGGTTGCAAAACAGACAAATCCCGATTGGGAACCAATAATGAAAATCGCTTCAGGGATAATCACAGAACAGGGCGGAAGCACAAGCCATGCATCTATTGTATCCAGAGAACTCGGAGTTCCGTGCATTGTTGGAGCTCAGGAAGCAATGACTAAATTAAAAAACGGGCAGATAATTACAATAGACTGCACAAGTTCAAAAGGAACAGCCTGGGTTGGAAAACTTGATTATGAAATTAAAAAGATTAAAATTGATAAAATTCCGAAAACAAAAACAAAAGTTATGTTTATTCTTGGAACTCCTGAAGAAGCATTTGACCTTGCTCACTTCCAGCCTGACGGAATTGGTCTTGCAAGAATAGAATACATTATAAATGACTGGATAAATATGCACCCGCTTTACGCAATAGAAACAAAACAACAAAATTTTTATGTTGATAAACTGGCGGAAGGAATCGGAATGCTTGCGGCAGCAGTTTATCCAAAGCAAATCATTGTAAGATTATCTGACTTTAAAACAAATGAATACAGAAACCTGAAAGGGGGTAAGAAATATGAACCCATTGAAAATAATCCAATGCTTGGTTTCAGAGGGGCATCAAGATATATAGACAAGAATTTCAAACCAGCGTTCCTTCTTGAATGCAAAGCTCTTAAAAAGGTCAGAGAAGAAATGAAATTAACCAACGTTGACATTATGGTTCCTTTTTGCAGAACAATTGAAGAAGCAAAAGGGGTTTTAAAAATATTGACTGAATCCAAATTGAAAAAAACTGGCAATAAAATGAAAGTTTATGTAATGGCAGAAATCCCAGCCAATATTCTTCTTGCAGAAGAATTCTCAAAATTATTTGACGGGTTCTCAATTGGTTCTAATGATTTAACCCAGTTAACCCTTGGAATGGACAGGGACAATTCAACCCTAAAATTTGATGAAAGAAACGAAGCAATAAAAAAATTAATTCGTGAACTCATAAAAGTTGCCCACAAATACAAAAAACCTGTTGGACTCTGCGGTCAGGCTCCGTCCAAATATCCCGAATACACAAAATTCCTGCTTGAGAATAAAATAGATGCAATTTCAGTAAATCCTGATGTCTTCCTCGAAACAAAGCTTAGAGTGGCAAAATTGGAGAAATAGCAATTGTCGTAACTGACTTCGACAATTATATATTATTATTATAATATTTGTTTAATGTCCACCATTAATATTGCTGATTTTGATGGTACTATTACTATTAACAGTGACACTGTATATAAAGATTTATTTGGAATATCTCATGAAGAATATCCAAAAACAGCTATAGCTAAGTGTATGGATTATATAAAAGATAATGGTGATGTGGAAAAATATATATCTAAAGTAAAAAAAAGTCTAAAATATAGAAAAGAATTAGTTGAGTGTTTAAAGAACAGAAATTCAGCATATATTATTTCAGATAATCCTTTTGTAAAGGAACTAATACCTTCGGAATTAAAACCGGTTGGGATTTACCCAACAATAGTGCCTGAAATAATAGGTGGTAACTTTACAGGTAGGATATTGGAAGAAAGCACAAAAGTGGAGATTATGCAAAAACAATTGCCCAAACCCAACGGAAATAAAATTAATTTTTATACTGATGGAGGACCTAGCGATGAAAAGTTGATTAAATATTTGTTGGATAATTATGAAAATGTGATCGTGCTTAGATATTAATCTAACTTGATTTATAGTCCAAATATTTGTTGCAAAATCATACTCTTCATTGCAATTTATATTTCTTCTTTCAAAACAGCAACTTCTAAAATATTGGTAATTCTGTTATAGCTCCCTCTTCGGTGATCGCAACATACCTAAACCAGTCTTCTCCAGAAATTTGAACTTCAACTTGTTTAACTGATTTCCCCTGATAAATATCAACACCTGAAATTTCTGTGGAATTTATTTCTATACTCAAATTCTCAAAGTAACCAATAGTTAATTCTATTGCTGTCTTATCAGAGGTATTAATTTTTATTTCCTGCGTTTCACAGCTTTTAGTTTCTTCATTGCAAATTTCCATAGGACTAAAACATTTACAGTCAAGGCAACAGGCATAAAGGTTTTCATAAGGTTCGCAATTTCCGTCTCCGCAGGTTGATTTAATGCAGGTTTTTTCTGTTGAAGAACAATATCCACCTTCGTTGCACTTACAGTCTTTTGGACAATCAAAACAATTCTCTCCTTGTTCGCAGATATTATTTTCATAAGATTCTTTTGTTGGATTGGATGCCAAAAAAATGCCCGCTATTATCAAGACAACTGCAAAATAGGCAATAAAATAATTCTTATTTGTTTCTCTTGGATTTTTTTCTTCTCTACCAACACCATATTGCAGAATCATATTACCACATCTTAATTTTTAAAGTTGAATCCCCATAAAAACAATTTACCTGATAATGATAAAAAGCATTATACATCTGACCACAATTCGTACAGTCATAATTATTAATATAATAATTTTTTCCTTCCATATACGCGTCACCAACTCTTTCACCAACAGTAAATCTTTTTGCTATTTCTGTGTAAAACGATCCTATGCAAGAATCTCCTCTCGGAACGAAACAGGTATCCTCAAGACCGTCACAAATTAAAATTGTATTCCCAATAAAAACAGCACCTCCTTGCTTAAGGAATGTTGGCATTAAAGAGCTTGCTGTAAAGCCTTTAAATCTAATATTACCTCTTCCACAAGACGAAGACATCCACAAAGCTTCGGTAACTTTAATGGTCCCAAGATCAGTCATCCTAAAATATCCACCATGCAAACAACCTGTGCCTATACACCCGCCTGCCAAAAAATCCTGAGCTATAAAAACACCAGGACCGTGAGCCATAACCATAACAAAATTTTTTCCATCCAATGAATAATATTCAATACAACCGCAGCATTCACTGCATGCAGAGTAGGAATCTCCCAATATTGCAGAACAGAAACATTTACCCGAACTCCGAGCTCTATTATCATAACCACCACACCCTATTATTGAAGCAACCTAATCTGATAAATCCAATATATTATCTTTTGGATTATAATCCTCATATGGACTATCTGAACCTTAATAAGAATCCGCAGTTGTTTGTGAAAATCTGTTAAAACCCCCAATAATTACCAGATAATTTGAATTTAATTTTGGAATCAACTGGTTAAGAACTCCATCTATATCAGTCCAGTCACAGGATTTTGTTACTTTACTTCCTATTATATCAGAAGTTTCATTTTCATCCAGATAAAAAATATTGATTTAAGACCATCTCTTTCCAATACTGACTGATAATCTTTTATTTTATTTTCAAGTTGTGTTATCTGTGCAGGAGAATAAGCCGGAGAATGATAATTAGAACAGGTCGCCTTACTTACATTTTCCCAATGCCCTTAAGAGCCACAATTAAAACTCTCTTATCCTTCTATACATTCTATCCCATTCCAACTTTTTCCCGGAGGACAAACTGGTTTTTTATCTTTAGGCTCTGAAGGATTGCTGATTGATTTTGTAATATTCACCCCGTCTTTTTCTTTCTTTGGTATTAAATCATATTTAAAAGATTCGGGATTTCCTTTTATCTGACTAATTAATGAAGTTAATGAAAATTCCATTGGGACTGCTCCTAAATAAGGCATCCTTGCGTTACAGTCGAGTTCTTTGCATATTGTTTTTTTGTTTTTTAATTTTAAGCACATAAAATTTCCTGAGGAAATGTTTTCTCTCAGGATAGAATCTATTAAATATGTATTGTTATATTCTTCATATTGGTCTGCGGTTAAATAGATTCCTAAAGTGTTTTTGTTTAGAACTAAATTGGATTCTTTTTTGGTTCCCAAGTAACTCCAGCAGAGTTCATTTGTCTGCGTGTATAATCCATCATATTGTTCGAGGACGCTTTGTTCTGTTACTGTGTTTATCATTTGAAGAGAATAAGAATAAGCCAAGGTTAAGATTAATAATCCTGCTATAATGCCTGCAACAATCCAAATCCAGATATCTGCGGTGGCTTTCATAATTAATTAGGATAAAATATTGTTAAATGGGGCAACACCAAAGACGGGCACTCTGATCACACCCAAATATCTTAAAAGTCCATTCATAAGAAGTTGAAGCAGCTGCATATATAAGATATATGGTATGCCCTGCTTCAGAAGAATCACTGCAAGTCCAGTTTTTACAATTTGGAGTGGGTATATGAGCTATATTCTCTGCGGATGCCCAAGCCCTAAATTGCATATAAGGATCGTGAGCCATTGCGAACATTGCAGAGGGATAAATAACCCTCTTAAATTCATCATTTGTATTGACAAAACTCCACCCTGCGCCGAATTCTGCCACGCATTTGGCGTCTGCTCCCGCAATTCCGCTCAAGTTTCCTGTATAAAATGCATTTGTTATTTTGCAGTATTTTTCAGGTTCTGTAATTAATTTACTGCCATTTGCATAAATATTCTCAACATTAATTGCTCCTGCTCCCATACTCCCGTTAGCCGGGTTTCCTATAACCAGACCTTTATTAACATTCAAATCACCAGGAATTTTCCACTGCGGATTAGCCACTCCCGAAGCGTTGAAAGTTCCAGGTCCAATCATTCCAGGATGGATTCCTGGGTTTGGATAATTCCCGTAAGGTCCTGTTGAGTAAGCGGCTAATATTGCAGAG